>JAEUTR010000399.1 GCA_016787365.1 Bacteroidia bacterium | reverse complement strand
GGAAGAGATTTTTGGAGCTGAACCATATTCTTATGATGGTTATGTTGCAAGCGGAGGAACAGAAGCAAACATTGAAGCTATTTGGATTTATAGAAATTTTTATTTGCAAGAATACAAAGCTAAGATGAAAGATATAGCTGTAGTCTATTCTGCAGATACACATTATTCTATTCCCAAGGCATTAGATTTATTGCATTTAAAAGGTATTGAAATTGATATTCATCCAACGACGCGCGAAATTTTAATAAAAGATTTAGAACAAAAAATTGAAACAGCTTTAGCAAGTGGTATCAAATATTTTATTATTAATGTAAACATGTCTACAACCATGTTTGGTTCTGTAGATGATATCGATAAGATTACTGATTTTTTAAACTTACTGCATATAAATTATAAATTACATGTTGATGGTGCTTACGGTGGTTTTATTTTACCTTTTACAAGTTCTAATAAATCATTTTCTTTTACGAATAAAAATATCACCTCTTTTTCTATTGATGGACATAAGATGTTACAGGCTCCTTACGGTACTGGTATTTTTTTAATTAGAAAAGAATACATGCAATATGTTTGTACTAATGAGGCAGGTTATGTGAAAGGAAAAGATTACACCTTATGTGGTAGTCGTTCGGGAGCTAATGCTGTTTGTGTGTGGATGATTTTGCGTATTCATGGTTCAGTTGGTTGGACTGTGAAAATGAAACAATTAGTAGACAAAGCTGCTTCTATTTCCGAAACATTAACAGAGTGGGGCATTAAACATTATCGTCATCCTGATTTAAATATTGTAACGATTGACGCCAATTTTATAAGTCCGGATCTCGCACACAAATATCATTTGGTTCCTGACAGTCATGAAGAATTACCGAAATGGTATAAAATTGTAGTGATGCCACATGTGAAACCTGGAATCATAGATAATTTTTTATCTGAATTAAATAACGAACAAAATTAATAAAGCAATTGTTCTCTTGCACTAAACATTTTCTAAAACTAAATCTCAAACAATGGCTATTTTAATTTTCTTCCTCTTGCATTGGTATCTTTCTCTTTTTGCTCAAACTTTCTTTTTGCATCGTTATGCAGCTCATCAAATGTTCACCATGAATAAATTTTGGGAAAAAGTTTTTTATGTATTAACATGGATTTTTCAAGGATCTTCTTTTTTAAGTCCAAAAGCTTATGGCATTATGCATCGATTGCATCATGCTTATGCTGATACTGATAAGGACCCTCATTCTCCAATGTACTCAAAGAATCTATTTGATATGATGAAAAAAACATTAGTTGTTTATAATGGAATTTTACACGATAAAATTGAAATCGATGAAAAATTTAAAAAAGGAGTTCCTTATTGGAAATCATTTGAAGCGTTTGCTGATAATTGGATTGTGAGAATTTCTTGGGGTGTGTTTTATTTCTTGTTTTATGTTCAATATGCTACCTATTGGTGGGAATTTTTACTATTACCAATTCATTTTTTAATGGGACCCGTTCATGGTGCAATTATCAATTGGTTTGCTCACAAATATGGTTATGTGAGTTTTAAAGTTGGTGATACAGCAAAAAATTTAATTCCAGTGGATTTTTTAATGATGGGAGAAAGCTATCACAATAATCATCATAAATTTGGTGGTAGAGCTAATTTTGGAAAAAAGTGGTTTGAATTAGATCCTACATATCCTTTTATTTTGTTATTTAATTTGTTTGGCGTGATACACCTCAAAAAGAATAATGATCTAAATTATATGTAGTTATTTAAGAGATAACTATATTTATAATAATTATTTATTACGAGAGAAATGGACTTAGTTTCAAAATATAATATTCAAGCGCCACGTTACACGAGCTACCCTACAGTTCCATACTGGGATAATAATGTAAATGAAGAGAAGTGGATTGAGCATGTGAAAAATGCTTTTATTAAATATAACACGGATGGCATTAGTTTATATATTCACTTGCCTTATTGCGAAAGTCTATGCACCTATTGTGCTTGTAATACTCGTATAACAGTAAATCATAAGGTTGAGATGCCATACATTGAAACTCTGCTAAAAGAGTGGCAATTATATTTAAATCAGTTTCAAGGAAAGCCTTTAATTAAAGAAATACATTTAGGTGGGGGTACTCCCACTTTTTTTGCTCCAGAAAATTTATCTTTTTTATTAAAATCTATTTTAGATACTGTTGATATTTCTAAAGACTACGATTTTAGTTTTGAAGGACATCCTGGTAATACTACTAGAGAACATTTACAAGCGCTTTATCATTTAGGATTTAAACGTGTAAGTTTTGGTATTCAAGATTTTGATGAAAAAGTACAAGACACGATTAATCGTTACCAAACATTTGATGAAGTAAATCAAGTAGTTAAAGACGCCAGAGAAATAGGTTATGCTTCAATAAATTTTGATTTAGTATATGGATTGCCATATCAAACCATAGAGTCAATCAATGATACCATCACAAAAATTATTTCTTTAAAACCTGAGCGTATTGCATTTTATAGTTATGCTCATGTGCCTTGGTTAAAACCAGGTCAAAGAAAATATTCAGAAAAAGATTTACCAGCAGATTCATATAAGCGCAGTTTATACGAAGCAGGTAAAGAATTATTTATTGCAGCAAATTATTCTGATATTGGCATGGATCATTTTGCATTACCAAATGACACTTTATTTGATGCATTTGAAAAAGGTGAATTGCATCGTAATTTTATGGGTTATACTACTAATACAACAAAGTTATTAGTTGGCTTAGGTTGCTCTTCAATTAGCGACACTTGGGATGGTTTTGCTCAAAATATTAAAACCGTAGAAGAATATCAAAAGACTGTGAATGAAGGTTATTTTCCCATTTTTAAAGGACATTCATTAACTGAAGAAGATTTAATTATTCGTCAACATATTTTAGATTTAATGTGTAAGCATGAAACAAGCTTGGATGAAAATTATTTTGAATCAAAGAATAAATTCGAAGAGTTTATTAAAGATGGTTTGATTGAAGTTACTTCTAATAAAATGCTAATTAAAGACGCAGGAAAATTGTTTTTACGAAATGTCTGTTTATCGTTTGATAAACGTTACTGGAAAAAAGTTCCCGAAGGAAATGTGTTTAGTACTACTGCATAATTCATATACCTTGTCTGTTCGAGGTGTCACACAAATTATGTCACTTCGAGCGGAGTCGAGAAGCAAATCGTGAACGTTCAAAATAACTATGAAACAAGATATACAAACATTAGACGATATTAAATTAATGGTGAATACCTTTTACGGACGCATTCAAAAAAATGAAGTATTAGGTCCAATTTTTGAAGAAAGAGTAGGTGGAAGATGGGAACAACATTTAGAAAAAATGTATCGCTTTTGGCAAACTATTTTATTTAACGAACATACATACAGTGGCGCTCCATTTCCTCCTCATGCACGAATGCCTATTGATGAAAGCCATTTTATTATTTGGGTTCAAAACTGGACAGGAACGGTGGATGAATTTTTTGCCGGCCCAATTGCTGATGAAGCAAAGAAACGCGGTACTTTAATGGCGGCTATCTTTAATTCCAAATTAGAATTTTTCAAACAAAACGGTTTGTAATTTCTTCTAATAAAATCATCCTGATAAAAATCATATTTTTTTGATTATATTTTTTTTGTAAATTAGTATAAATTGATTACCAAAAAAACTATGATTTTAAAAGATGACCACTGGGAAGAGTTGTATATGTTTGCTAAAGATTTAGCAGACCATAAAACCAGTTTTGAAGAAATTGAAAAACAATTATCTAAAAAATCGGATGACCCTCTTGTAAGAGCCGAAATCATAAAACAAATTAAAAAAGTGCAATACGCGGTTCATCGTAAAAATGGTTTAACTAAAATTGGTTTTGGTTGTTTGTTTTTAGTGATTGGTTTTTTAATTACATGCATTAATTTTCATTCCAATCAATCTTTCACTATTGTGATGTATAGTACCAGTACAATAGGTTTATTACTTATCTTTTGGGGTCTTTACGAAATCATCGGATAATTCCTTTCTGACATAAATCATCCATCAACATTGACCTAAGTCATGTGAGTTAGTTTTTAGTTAAAATACATTTACACTAAAAATCTAACTATGCATAACGAACATTCTGATACACATTTTCAATCAAGGATTGATAATGGAGAGCACATTGAGGCTAAAGATTATATGCCTGAAGGCTATCGTAAACATTTAATTCGTCAAATGTCTCAGCATGCGCATTCCGAGGTAATTGGTATGCAGCCTGAGGGGAATTGGATTACACGCGCTCCAAGTTTGAGAGCTAAGCAAATTTTGTTAGCTAAAATTCAAGATGAAGGTGGACATGGATTGTATTTATACAGTGCTGTAGAAACTTTAGGAGTTTCAAGAGCTGAATTGATAGAGCAATTGCAAACTGGTAAAGCTAAGTATTCAAGTATATTTAATTATCCTGCTTTGAATTGGGCAGATATTGGTGCTATTGGTTGGTTAGTGGATGGAGCTGCGATTGTGAATCAGGTATCATTACAGCGTACATCTTATGGTCCATATAGTAGAGCGATGGTTCGTATTTGTAAGGAAGAAAGTTTTCATCAGCGTCAAGGATATGAAATCATGACAACCATGATGCGTGGAACTAAAGATCAACAAGCAATGGCGCAAGACGCTATGAATCGTTGGTGGTGGCCATCATTGATGATGTTTGGACCTCATGATTCTGATTCTCCAAGAAGCGGTGATGCTGTGAAATGGAAAATTAAACGCGAAACCAATGATGAATTACGTCAAAAGTTTATTGATAAAACCATTCCTCAAGCTGAATTAATTGGTTTAACTATTCCTGATAAGAATTTTAAATTGGATGAAAAAACAGGTCACTATACATTAAGTCCAATTAATTGGGAAGAGTTTCATAGAGTTGTTTCAGGTCATGGACCATGTAACAAGCAACGTCTAGATCATCACATCAAGTATCATCAAGAAGGTGCTTGGGTGAGAGAAGCAGCAGAGGCTTATAAATTAAAAACAGCAAAAAAAGAATTAGTAACAGCTTAATAAAATATTATCATGGCAACAGATACACAATTAGATTTATGGGAAGTGTTTATTCAAAGTAAATCAGGTCTTCCTTATATTCACTCAGGTAGCGTTCATGCGTCTGATGTAAAAATGGCAATGCAAAATGCCAGAGATATTTATACTCGTAGAGGAGAAGGAACAAGTATTTGGGTGGTTCCTGCAAAACATATTTCAGCATCTAATCCGGATGATAACGATATGTTGTTTGATCCTTCAAACGATAAAATCTATCGTCATCCAACTTTTTACGTAATGCCTGAAGGCGCTAAAAACATTTAATCCAAAAGACTATGACAACAAAAGATGCAACATATAATTATGCGATTCGTTTAGGCGATAACGCATTAATCCTTGGTCATCGTTTATCTGAATTATGCAGCAGAGGACCAATATTAGAAGAAGATTTAGCTTTAACTAATGTGGCTTTAGATATGATTGGTAGAGCTCAAGCTTTATTAAAATATGCCGCTGAATTAGAGGGAAAAGGACATACAGAAGATGATATTGCTTATCGTCGTGCAGAAATTAATTATCATAATCATTTATTAATTGAACAACCTAATGGTGATTTCGCTCACACAATAGCTCGTCAATTATATTTATCAGTTTTTGAATATTTATTTTTTACTGAATTAGAAAAAAGTAAAGACGCAACATTAGCTGCTATTGCTTCTAAAACAATTAAAGAAGTGAAATATCACATGCAGCACGCTATTGATTGGACTTTACGTTTAGGTGATGGAACAGTAGAAAGTCATAAGCGCATGCAAAAAGGTTTAAATGATTTGTACATGTATACAGGAGAATTGTTTGAAATGGATCATATTGATACCTATTTACTACATCAACATATTGCAGTAGATACTTTATCGCTTAAAGCTAAATGGCAAAGCGAAATCGAAAAAGTTTTAACAGAAGCTACCCTTTCTTTACCTGAAGATACTTATATGCAAACAGGAAGTAAAAAAGGAGTTCATACTGAAAACTTAGGTCATATTTTATCTGAAATGCAATATTTACAAAGAGCTTATCCTGATGCAAAATGGTAACTGTTGATTTAAATACTCAAGATGTATATAATTTAATTGCAGGAATCCCAGACCCGGAGATTCCTGTGATTACAATTAAAGATTTAGGGATATTAAGAGATGTGAAATTAGTGGATGATACTTACACCGTCACAATTACACCTACTTATACTGCTTGTCCAGCAATGGGAATGATTGAAGATCAAATTAAAGAGATTTTATCCAATCATGGCATCGATAAAGTTAAAGTAGAATTAACCTATACTCCTGCTTGGACAACTGATTGGTTAAGCCAAGAAGCAAAAGCTAAATTAAAAAATTATGGCATTGCTCCACCTAATCATTCTTCTTGCACCAAATTATTTAGTACTGCCGAAGTAGTTGTTTGCCCTCAATGTAATTCAAGGCATACATCTTTAATTAGTCGATTTGGTTCTACAGCATGCAAAGCATTATATAAATGTGATAATTGTAAGGAAACGTTTGATTTATTTAAGTGTCACTAAAATCAATTTTAGATTTAATAAAAGAGTCAGTTATTTATAACTGGCTCTTTTTGTTTTTATATATTTTGCCCGATGTATTTATTTTAAATATTCAGTTTTATATGTAACAAAAGTCACCAACTTTTCTTTGGTGTTGATGTACCTTTGTACTGTGTTTATAGAAGTTTAATCATTAAAATCAAGTTTATGTTAATATTTAATATCCTTTATTCGATGCTCTTCAACAAATGCTCTAGATGTCATCAAGGCGATGTGTTTGAATCAAAAAATCCTTACAATTTAAGTAAGATGTTTAAAATGCATAAAACTTGCAGTCATTGTGAATTAGAGTACGAAGACGAGCCAAGCTTTTTTTATGGAGCGATGTACGTATCATATGCTATTTCTTCTGGTTGGTTTATGATTTGGTATGCCATCCAGAACTACTTTTTAAATTGGGAATTATTGACCTTTGCTATTTTTATTACAGTATTTATTGTCGCTGTAGCTCCTTTAACATTAAGATGGTCGAGATTAATATGGTTAAACTTCTTTTATAAATTTAAAAAAGAATACAAAAATAGAAAACACCAACATGCAGTTATAAATCATAATCATTAAAAAAATATAATATGTTAGATGCAATAAAAGGAGCCTTAGGATTAGGCCCAAAAGTAGATTACAAAGAATTAGTAAAAAAAGGAGCTCAAATTGTTGACGTGAGAACTCGCGGAGAGTACTCGTCGGGT
>JAEUTR010000632.1 GCA_016787365.1 Bacteroidia bacterium | reverse complement strand
AAAAGTAAGAGTACTTGATAATTTATCTACAGGATACAAAACCAATATTGAACCATTTTTTAGCAACTCTGCTTTTGAATTTATTGAAGGGGATATTGTCAATGTTGATGATTGTGATTTAGCAGTAAAGGATATAGATATTATACTTCATCAAGCTGCATTAGGAAGCGTTCCGCGCAGTATTAAAGATCCCACTGCTACCAATGCGGTAAATGTATCTGGCTTTTTGAATATGTTGAATGCAGCTAAAAACAATAATGTGAAGCGTTTTGTGTTTGCGTCATCGTCCTCTGTTTACGGTGATGATAAAACAATGCCTAAAGTAGAGGAAATTACAGGGAATCTGTTATCTCCTTATGCGGTTACAAAAAAATCAAATGAATTGTATGCGGATGTTTTTTATAAAACCTATGGATTAGAAACAATAGGTTTAAGATATTTCAATGTCTTTGGACCACGCCAGAATGTGAACGGACCTTATGCAGCTGTTATTCCGATTTTTATTACTGAGCTTTTAAAAAGTAAATCGCCAACTATTTTTGGTGATGGAACTACAACTAGAGATTTTACATTTATTGAAAATGTGATACAAGCGAATTTATTAGCTGCATTCACTAATAATCCATTAGCTATTAATCAGGTTTTTAATATTGCTTATGGGGGAACAACTTCTCTAAATACATTATTTAGTTCAATCGCTCAAAAACTTCATACAGATTTAAAACCTATTTATCAGCCCGAAAGAAAAGGTGACATTAAAGATAGTTTTGCAAATATTGATAAAGCTCATAAAATCTTGAATTATAAGCCAACTGTAGAAATTAGTGACGGTTTGGAGTTGACTGTGGATTGGTATAAAAACAATAGTTAGTGAGTCGTATCTGTTTTAACTTATTTGATGCACATTCTGTTTTTTTTCCTAGAGACAGCTATGCATTTGGAGGTGCAGAAGTTAGAGCAGTGACTATTGCAAATCAACTAGCAAAATCAGATGATGTTTACGTCATTATTAAAGAACATGAAAAACCAATTGATATAGTTGTCAATAAAGTAAGAGTTATTTCACATGAGTATTTTGCGCCTAATCAAAGGTCAATTTTAAAAAAAGTATATTATTCCTTGATATATAATCTACAATTTAAAGAAAAAATCTCTAAAGATCGTTACTATCAATGGCGGCCTTATTTGAATGTCAATGCAGAATTTTATGCAGCCTTTGAAATCACGGAGACCTCGAAAATGCTCGTTGATTTTTGTAAAGCCTTCAACAAGAAATTTGTCTTGTTTATTGCATCAGATGGCGAGTTGTCCTATGATACAGGCCTTGCAAAAATAATGAACGTTAATAAAGCACTGGCAGCATATATCGTTGAAAACGCTTATAAAGTTTTTGTTCAAAATAATTATCAACTCGAAAAATTATTTGAAAATTTTAAGGTCACGGGAATTCAAGTAAATAATCCTTTGCCTCTTAATATTAAAGAAACAATTGTTAAGACGGGTAACAAAGAATACGTCACGTGGATTGGAAAATCAAGTGCCGTAAAACAACCACTCCTATTTATTGAATTGGCTAAACAATTTCCGGAACTTAAATTTTGCATGGTCATGAATAAAAATGACGAATCGATTTACACTGAAGTATTGAAAAATCTTCCAAAGAATGTTGTTTTTAAAGAATCATTACCTTTTTTAGAAGTGAATGAACTTTTAAATAATTCGAAACTATTTGTGAATACAAGCTTATATGAAGGTTTTCCGAATACATTTTTGCAAGCTGGCTGTTTTTCAGTTCCGGTCATATCATTAAATGTAAATCCGAATCATTTTTTGGATTTATCAAGCGGTGGTATTTGTTGCTATGGGAGTGTTGATCAATTAAAAAGTGCAGTTCAAAATTTAATCATGGATAAAGTATTATATGAATCTATGTCAGGAAGCATAAGTAAATACATAGCTGCTAATCATAGTGTTGATTCTGTTGTAACTAAAATTGCAACCCATCTTAATATATTGCCTAATTAAGGGACTTTGATTTCTGATAAAACATTATTTCTTTTAACTAAAACGTATCCCTTTGGTCATGGGGAACAATATATCACAAGCGAGCTAACATTTTTGGCTAAACTCTTTAAAAAAGTAATCATATACCCAAATGATTATTATAGTGAAAATATGATTCATGATAAATTATTGCCAATTAACGTGAAAGTTTTAAACTTTAACCAAATTTTACCTTCATTTAGTAAAAATAAATTAAGAGACTATTTATACATTATTAAACATTCGTACTCGGAATTTTTTAAAACAGATGACAAAGAGAATTTTTTTAAAAACTTTAAGTGGAATCTCTTAAATTTTTGGACTCAATATCAAATTTCTATCTATTTTTCAAAATACTTGAAGGACAATAACTATAATTCTCATAACGCAGTATTTTACAGTTATTGGTTTCATAAATCGGCTATTTTAATGGCTATATTAAAAGACAAAAAACAAATTAATGAATTCGTTTCCAGAGCACATAGTGTAGATTTGTATCATCAGGATTGGGGCATCATTAATGAAAAAATTAAAGTGCCACCCTTTAAAATGTTGAAACTAGAAAATGTGTCAAAAATTATTTGTGTTTCAGCCCACGGAGCAAATTATCTGAAAAATAAATATCCGCAATATGCGGCAAAGGTGATGACGCAGTATTTGGGAGTTGTAAATTCATCAGAACAATCTTCGAATATGCATGATGATGTATTTAGAATCATGACGTGCTCAGGAATAGATACTAATAAGCGCGTTCATAAATTAGCGGAAGCGTTAGTAGAAATAAAGTACAAAGTTGAATGGATTCACTTCGGAACTGGAAGTTTAATAAATCAGTTGCAAGATGTGGTCAACTATTTGCCTGAAAATATTTCTGTAGATATTAAAGGTGCAACACCAAATGCAGATATTCATAATTATTACAAAAGGAACAGAATAGATTTATTTGTAAATCTGAGTATTGTGGAGGGCTTACCAGTTTCAATTATGGAAGCAATGTCTTACGGAATACCTATTTTAGCGACCGAAGTATATGGGACTCCAGAAGCTGTTGTCGATCAAAAAAATGGTTTTTTAATTTCTGTCAATTTTTCAATTTCAAGTCTTATTGATAAAATTAATTATTGTATAGAAAATAAATCACTATTAAATGAAATGCGAATCTATTCGAGGGAATTGTTTCTAGAAAAGTATAGTGCTGAAAAAAATTATAGTCAATTTGCAAACTATTTATCATCTTTATAATTATGGTAGTATCAATTATTGTAACAGCTTATAACTACGAAAAATATATTGAGAGAGCGATTAGAAG
>JAEUTR010000630.1 GCA_016787365.1 Bacteroidia bacterium | reverse complement strand
AACCCAGAACTTACTCTTAAACTTCTTAGTTTTTTTCCGAAAACTACTCTTAAAGATGCTTCCATGATTTTGTTTTTGTTTGAAAATATATAAACAATAAAAACAAAATGCAATAAATTTTACACATAAAATATGTGCTGTAGGGCATTTTTTATGTGTAAAAAATGTTGTTAGTTGCTTTTTTTAAATTTTACTTAGACCTCATAAAATTATAAAAACTTACATTATATATTTTAATAATAAGAAATCATTTATACGAAATATGTTTACACTTATTAACTAAAGAATAACACTTACCAAATGATAAAAAACAATCCAATAAATAGCTCTAAAATTAAAAAATAAAAACAAATCAATAACTATGAAACAAAAAACAAAAACATGGCTCTATACTATTCTTATATCAATGATAGGAATAGTTTTTTTAAACAAAATTTCAGCTCAAACCACTTTTACAATTACACCTGATGCTGAAAACTGGAAATGCGGTATGGATTCAGCTATCATGGCTCAATTAGCCAATGATACAGGATTTGTAGGAAGAATGGGAAGATATAATTATGGGATTAATAACCCTCCTCCTATCACTCCGCAATCGGGATCACCTTATATTGTTCCTGTAGTATTTCATTTATTAGGAGCCACAACACCAACTATTACATATGCTCAAATCAGGTGGCAATTAGCACGTATCAACGCAGCTTTCCAAAATCAAATGAATTTGTTTAACGGACAAGCTAATGGTGCAAGAGCCGTGAACACGCAAATTGAATTCAGACTAGCTTGTATAACTTCACCTACAAATCAGGCTTGGTCTAATGCTGCCGAACCTGGGGTAATGCGATATGGAGGTGTATCAACAACAGTTCAAAATCAGATTACTTTATCGCCAACAACTTTTACACCTATGTTGGCAATAACACACTCAACAACAGCCCACTTTCCGTTTGCGAATTATTTAAACATTTGGTGCGTTCCAAATATTGATGCAGGCTCTACCATTGGTTATGGAACTTTTCCGTGGATGAACGCTGGTATTGACGGTGTTGTCATGGATATAGATGTCATTGGTAACAACTCTTATCCAACCAATTTTCCACTTATGGGTCAGTTAGACAAAGGTGCAATTTTGGTGCATGAATTTGGGCATTATTTAGGACTGTATCATACATTCCAACCTTTGACAGCTGGTTGTACAACAAGTCCAGTGTTAGGAAATACATTAGGATGTTTTGGAACAACTGCTGGCACGGGAGCTTGTGAGGGCGACTTAATACTGGATACGCCTCCCACAAAAATAGCTCAGGATTTAGGGAGTGTTTCTCTGATAAATACTTGTAACGAAACTAATTTTCCTTATGGCGGATTCACTGCTGACCAACCTGACCAACTGGAAAATTATATGAGCTACTCGGATGATGACCGAATGACTACGTTTACACAAGGGCAAGCTAACCGCATGATCTCTACGTTTACTACGACTGTTTATGGAAACCGATTCAATTTAAACAACCCAACTAATTTAATAGCTACTGGCGTAAATCCAAATAGTTGCTCCAATTTATCAGGATTGTTAACTGCTATGTTTAATTATTCAATAGCTGCTGTTAATGGTTGTAATGGAGCTAATGTTCAATTCATCGTTCCAACCAGTTTAGGGTTTACAACGGCTGGTACAACATATAACTGGACTTTTGGAGACGGTGGAACGGGTACAGGAATAAATCCTACTCACACATACGCAACCCCGCCAAGCACATTTGTAGTATCACTTTCTGTTCTTAATGGAACTATGACTGCAAATTTTACAAGAACGATTACTGTTCCTGGCGGACAAACAAGTATTGTAAAACAAAGTGGGAATGGCATAAGAGTTTGTAAAGGCTCTGAACAAACTATCTTTGTTAGATTTGCAAACAACGTTCCATCAGCAATTTTAACAGACGGAACAAATACTTATACCGTTAGTAATAACTATTATCCGTGGAATAACCCCCCAACAGCAACCCAAGTTGTACCTTACACATTCACTGTAAGCAATGTTGGAGTATTCACTTATAGTATGGTTCCTGCAATTTGCGGCACTGTTAATCTTGGTACTGCAACATTTACAGTAACAGAGTGTTGCAATAATGTTATTGCCAATGGGGATTTAGAAGCTGGAAACACAGGATTTTATACTGACCATTGTATGCCTGCTAATAATAAAACAGCTTCTCCGGGAACTTCTGCCGTTAACTTTGATAATCTCGTTTTTAGTGGCGGGCCTGTTAATTTACCGCCAAGTGGTAAAATCATGTTCATTGACGGCTGTACAAACGCTGTTAACGCTGGGTGTAATGTTCCAACAAATACAGTTCCTTTTCAATGCAACAACCCAGGTGTCAGAAAAGTATTTTTCGGGCAGGTTATTTCAGGTTTACAACCAAATACCCAATACTATGTGTCTTTTAAATCAACAGAACACGCACCAACTTCTATTTCATTCTGCGATTCTTTAAGATTAGGATTAAGAATACTGAATG
>JAEUTR010000363.1 GCA_016787365.1 Bacteroidia bacterium | reverse complement strand
TTCGGAAAAACAAAAAAATATGCTCAATTAGCAATTAAAACTATTTCAGATCAAAATTTACCTATAGAGACTATAAATATTTATAGTCAAATTTCCAACATATACTTATCCAAAAAAAATTATCAGGATGCTATTAATTTATCTAAAGAAGCGCAAATTTTTTCAAAAAAAAATATGGTCCCTATAATTGAACCTTCCTTCTATAACAATCTAAGTAAAGCATATGAAGCTATAGGTGACAATTATAATGCTTTATTAATGAATAAAAAATATATAAATCAAAAAGACAGTATAGATAGAGTTACTAATAATAAAATAGTAAACGAACTGATTTTTAATCATCAATTATCAGAAAAAGAGCAAAAAATATTATTGCAACAAAAAGAAAATACATTATTAAAAAAAGAGAATGAATTAAATAATTTAAATCAAAAGTATTACATCATTATTTTAATTATGATTATAGTACTATCTATATCTATTACATTTTATGTTTTTGAAAGAAGGGTAAAAAAACAAAAAGAATTATATGCAAGCCAATTAATTAATGGTATTGACCAAGAAAGAGAACGAATAGCAATGGATTTACACGACGACTTAGGTTTAGGAATTACAATAGCAAGACAAACTCTTTTAAGAGATGATATAAACAATACGGAAACAAAAGATAAAATTGAAAGCAGTTTAATGGATTTACTTGAAAAAACTCGAAAAATATCCAGAGATTTATATCCATCAACATTAAAACATCTAAGGTTCGAGGAATTTATTTCAAATTTATTGGACGCAACAGAAAAACAAACAAATATTATTTGCAGCTATGAAATAAATGACAAAATCGATAGTTTTGATTTAGTTACCAAAACCCATATCTTACGTATTATTCAAGAATGTATTCATAATAGCATCAAATACTCAGGAGCAAATGCAATAAGAATAGAAGTTAAAAATTCAAATAATAAAACACAAATTATTTATTATGATAATGGGATTGGTTTTAAAGAGAATATTAAAGAAAAAGGACTAGGTTTAAAAAATATTTATCAACGAGGAATACTAATTGATGCTGAAATTTTAATAACAAACAACGAAAACAGCAAAGGTGTTAAACTAACTATAACCAAACATGACAAAGCTTAATATATTAGTTGCTGATGATCATCCTATTTTCAGAATTGGACTTTGTAATGTTATTCAAAATGGATTCAAAGATTCTCATATGTTCGAGGCCGATAATGGCATGCTTGCATGGGAAATTATTCAAACCGAAAAGCCGGATGTGGCTGTTTTAGACATAAATATGCCTGAAATTGACGGGCTAGAATTATGTAAAAGAATTAAAGAAAATAATCTTGATATAAAGGTGATTATTTTAACCATGTATAAAGAAAAATCATTGTTAGAAAAGGCTCGTGAATATGGCGCAAAGAGCTATCTAATTAAAGATAATTCTATTTTTGAAGTAGTAGATTCTATAAAAACTATCTTAAATAATAATTACTATTGGAGTAGCTCACTCAAAGATATTCAAAGTGAAATATCAACAACAAACAAAGAAACTTCTAAAATTGAATCTATTTTAAAAGAACTTACTTCTACCGAATTAAAGACATTAAAATTAGTTTGTAAGAATTACACCTCAAAAGAAATTGCTGAATTACTTTTCATAACTCCAAAATCTGTAGATAATAACAGATCTCGAATATCAAAAAAAATAGGATTAGAACAAGTTACAAACAGTCTATTGATTTGGGCTATGAAACATAAAGATATTATTGAAAATATGTAATAAAAAAACTAGCATTTTTTTTATTATTTAAGATAGGAAATATCAGCTCAATTTGCTTTTATCAATTTTAAATTGAACGGTTCGTTATTTACATAACCACTCAAAAAATAAACAGACTGGGATAATTCATTTGTATTAATACTAATTTTTGTTGTTTCACCTTCTAATAAAGTTTCATTAAATACTTTTTTTACTTCTTGTCCTAACGCATCATATATAGACATTGTAATTTTAGCAAAAACTGTTGTTTTCAAATTCAAATTCAATTCATTACTAAACGGATTTGTTAAGGAAATAATGTCAAATGGTAAATTTGAACAATTTTTAAAATATGACTTTGCTGAAAATTCTTTTTCGTTATTATCTAAATTAGTTTGTTTTAATTTATAATACACTAACCCCTGTAAAGGATTCTGATCTATATAACTGTAATGTTGATTTATTAGACTATTCCCTTGGCTATTAATCGTAGCAATAGGATTAAAATTCACACCATCTACCGATCTCATGATTGTAAAATATTGATTACCTTGTTCACTGGCAGTGCTCCAAGTTATTAAAGGTAAATCATTACTACATTTAATATTAAAAGCAGTTAAATCAACCGGTAAAATCCCGTTTACACTTACGACTCTTACACCATAATTGCATACAGATGCTGCTACACCATCTACCCAAATATAATAATCCTGATTTAAATCCGTCACACCATCATTAACAACTAAATTTGTTGTACCCGAAGACGTTGCTACACAGCTACCATTAGTAGTTGCTATTGTTGTTGAATAATTAGTTACAGCAACAGGACAACCTCTAAATATAGCAGCTTGCATTGCACTCCCTCCTCCTGTACAGCTTACATTATTAATTTGCACTGTAAATTGTCCCACTGCTGGTCTTTTAATAACATAAAATTGCGAATTTTCAGCCCTTGTCCATGAACATCCTCCTGGTGTAATAAAACTACTTCCTGATAAAAAAGGAGACGGCAATGCTCCATAATTACATCCAATGGTACTAGCTGTTAATGTAGTTGCATTGGCACATGGAGCTGTTGCTGAAGTATTATTTCCATTATTTGGAGGTGATGGCAACGGCAGTATTTCCATATTAAAACTAATATCATTATGTCCCGTGGTTGCTGTACTATAAATACGCATATAATAAGTAGAACTTGGATCTAGATCTATATAATATGGATCTGTTGCAAATGTACTTGCCATAATAGCCACATTATTACATGTAGTAGTACTTGGTGTATTTGCAGACCATTGTATTTCAATTGGATTTGTTGCTGAACCCGGACAACTAGTCGTTTTATATAATGCTATATTAAAATTAGTTGTAGAATTGGTTCCCACCGCAAGGCCACCACTTAAATTTAAAGCCATTCCTTGAACAGTAGCGGATGTTGTAAATTTTATCCATTTGTCAGTCATAGCACTTGTCATCGCTACACCACCAAAAATACCACCATTACAATTCGGCAAAACACCTGTATTTGCAGCAAATGTAGCGTTAGACATATCAATACTAGTTGTAAAGGACGGTATATTGCTTGCAGGAGTACATGTAGTGGCTGTTGTTAAATTCACTGTCGGAGCAGATCCACAAGCATCATTTGCAGTTGTAAATCCGGTAAGTGTTTGAGCTTGTATAAAAAGATTTAAAAATAAAGTTATTAAAAGATAAATCGTTTTCATTGTAGTAATTTTATAATAAAATTACCTTTACATGTACTATAATTTTGATGTGAATACCCCTCAATTACAAAACCAAAAATTAAAACTTAGTAATAAGGAATTCCGTTCTTCTGTTAGCTTGATGTTCATCTTCCGAGCAGGTTGATACAACTTTGCCTTCACAGGCACAACCATTGAT
>JAEUTR010000328.1 GCA_016787365.1 Bacteroidia bacterium | reverse complement strand
TTCTGATTTAAAAATTCCTATTGCATCTGCAAGTTCGTCATTAATACATACGTCAGAAAAATAAGCGATAAAAAGATCACCAGATTTTATTTGTGGATGAACTGAAAGTTCATACAGGTGTTTGGCAATGTCGATAGAGACAGACTGGAATTTCTTTTTATCATCAAATATCTGAAATGCAAAATTGAAAACAGGATTTAGTGTAAAATCATCGTTACTAAAGCTGAATGTATAGAATTCAGGGTCTTCAAAAGGAGTTACAAAAAATTTAAAAAGAAGTTCCCTTACACGATTTTCTTCAATATTAAGTAAAGATTTAGACAGATGTAGTTCTTCGCCATTAGTTTTATTACCTACAGTATGAACAGATACTTTTTCAATGTTAGTGTATGTATAATTAATCAATTAAATTTCCCCATAAAGTTTTTATTTGTTCCAATTCTTCTGTATCAAAATTAATATTCCAATTATCTGAAATTGAAAATGTGAATTTTTCCAGAGAAAACCAAATAAGAAATATTTCAGGTTGTGAAAGTATTGGAATTTCAACAAAAAGTTTTCTGTTTTCAGAAAAAATATTTTAGTCGTGTCGGGATTGTGATTCTTATGATTCTTAACGGGTTTGATGCGAAGTTATTAAAATTTTGATAACTATTTACAGCTTTAAGTGCGGCAAGGAGTTAACTCCTGCCACGACTAAATGTAAGTTCTTTTGTAAAGGGAATCAATTTTTCTTATCTAAACATTCTTCCTTTGTATAAAAATCCCGATTCTATTATCATTCTGGATTTTCAAGTGCATTGGCGGTAACGTCGGCGGTATGCGCCGTAGGGGATTTCGGAGCACAAAACTTTGATTTAACCACAAAAGTTGATGCGAGGTAGAATGTTCAATTAACCACGTCACCCGCCATTGAGTCAAACGCCTGTTAGGCACAGTGCTTTTATTTGATAATTGTCTCGTCAATGATATAACAATTGCCTCTTGTCCTTGTAAATGCAACATAAAGTTTGTTTTTTGTTCTGGGTGCTAATTCACTAAATTTACCTTTAGCAAAAATACTAGCTGTGGTTTTATTTAGAATAATACAGGTGTCTTGATAATCATCTTCGCCTTTACATTCCCCCCAGTTTTTTGATAAATATTCTTTTTCATTACTCTTGTCGTAAACCAACTTAATAATATTGTTGTCACCGATTATTTTTAGTGCTGTTTCTCTGTTATGAATTGGAATTATACTCGTTTCATCTTGTCTATGTGAGTTTATTGTAATCCCAAAATTTTCGGTTACAAAAGCACAAATTGTTGGGCTACACCTGTAACTATTATTTAATGTTGTCGTGTCAATTTCAATATTACTTGCCGTAATTTTTTTGCAATAATCATTAAAGTTGGCATATAAGGTTCCGTTTACTTTTCCGTCATAACTTGTAACATAAGTGTTTTGGAAAAAGTCGCCTACAAAAACAAAATTAATATTCGCTTGTGTAATTTGGGTTATAAAATTAAAGTCGTGGCCTCCTAAATCCTGGAACTCATCATAATAGAAATGGTCAAAGAACATTTCCAATCTATTCCTGATATCTCCAATAATATTTGTATGTTCTGCAAATGCTCCAAGTCTATT
>JAEUTR010000272.1 GCA_016787365.1 Bacteroidia bacterium | reverse complement strand
TGATAATTGTTTTTGATAAATAATCGCTACTACTTATGTTTTTTGGAAGTTGATATGCTTTTTGAGCAGTTGACCCAAAACTTATAAACGAACATAATATAAAAATAACGAACTGTTTCATGACCTGTTTTTTAGTCTAACAAATAATTATGGTGTTTGTTGTATTTTTCGAGCGTACGTATACCAGAAGAACTAATGTGTTCAAACTCTTTATCGCAAAAAATATTGATGATTTTAATATCGGGTTTTAATTCTTGTATATAACGGTATTGATTTTGTTCGTATTGAAAGTCAGTTGAATTTCTTAGACCGCGCACTACTGTTACATCATAACCAAAAGACTCAATATGGTCGGTTAATAGGCTATTGTATGAAGTAATTTGTCTGTTTGAAATAGTTTTTGGAACAGGCCATGTATGAACATCCTTTGCAGGATTTTTACCAAAGGCAATAATTACTTTGTCAAATAATTTTTCAGCTTTTTGTAACACGTTAAAATGCCCTTTATGAAAGGGACTAAAACTTCCCGCAAACACACCTATTTTTGGTTGATTAGTTTTTACATAATCATAAAGTGCTTTTACCGATGCGGAATTTAAATGCTTTTCTAAAAACGTTAAACGTTGTTTTTGATAATCCAAAAAATCGTGATGTTGATATAAAGCGAACTCTTTTCGCTCTAATTCTAGCAACTCAGTAAATGTGCTATTTGGGTTTATGGAAGAAAATTGTATCATTGTATGTGTCCCGCAGATTTCGGTGATTTCCGCAGATTAGTTTATAAATTATTTACTTTTCTATAAATTGATTTTGTTATATCTTCACTATTAAAGTTAATTAATAATCCCAATTTAAGCTTCGTTAATTTTAAGTAGGTTAGTATCTGTTTGTGATGAACATCCAAAATAGTTTCAATTGATTTTAATTCAATAATCACCTTATCTTCAACAAGTATATCAATTCGATATCCTAATTCTAATTGTGTGTCTTTGTATTTTACAGGTAATCCCACCTGTGTTTTAACATTTAGCCCTTTTTTCCTTAATTCATATGCTAACGCAGCTTCATAAATGGACTCTAATAAACCTGGACCTAGTTCATTATAAACATCAAAAACACATCCTCTAATTATATAGGATAAATCATTTTCTACTATTTTTTCTATCTGCGTCATCTGCGAAATCAGCGGGAACCCTATTTTTTCTTTAAATAAAACAACGTACTACAATTGGTTTTTTGTAAAATTTTATTGGCTTGTTCCTTAATTTGTTCTGCCGTTACTTTTTGGTAGTTCTCAATCTCTAAGTTAATTAAATTAGCATCACCTAACAATTCAGAAATAGCCAAGTTTGTTGCTTTGTTTAATACATCTGCTTCGCTATAAGTAACAGTTGACTCTACTTTGTTTTTACATTTTTGTAGTTCATCAGCGGCTACTAATTCGTTTTGAAGTTTAGCAATTTCGGCATCAATACCAGCTTCAGCATCTTCAATACTAACGCCATCATTTACTTTTCCTGAAATCACAAATAAACCTTTGTCAAAATCGCCCATCACGTAGGCGTTGATGTCTGAGAATAATTGTTTGTCTTTAATCAAGTTTTTATACAAACGAGATGAATTACCACGAGACAAAATATCTGATATTAAATCTATGGTATGATATTCAGCATCATTGCGGGCACACATACGGTATGCTCTGTAAATACTATTAATTGGAATATCGCGCTCTACAGTTAAGCTTCTGTATTCAGTTTGAGGCGGTTCTACTGGTAAATTACGTTTTGGTTTTACGCCTGCATCAATAGGCTCGAACCATTTCTCTGCTAAAGCTTTTACTTGTGCAACTTCCACATCACCTGCTACTACTAAAACAGCATTACTTGGATTATAATGTTCTTTGAAAAATGCTTTCACATCTTCCATTGTCGCATCTTCAATATGCTTAATTTCTTTACCAATCGTAGCCCATTTATAAGGATGTACTTTATAAATTAAGGGTCGTAACAACAACCACACGTCGCCGTAAGGTTGATTTAAATAACGTTGTTTAAATTCTTCAATCACCACGCTACGTTGTACTTCCAAACTTTTTTTGTCAAACGCTAAACTCAACATACGGTCGCTTTCCAACCAAAAGGCCGTTTCCAAATTTTCGGATGGAACAGTGCAATAGTAATTAGTAATGTCATTAGTAGTAAAGGCATTATTTTCCCCACCTACCAATTGTAATGGCTCATCATAATTGGGAATATTAATACTCCCGCCAAACATTAAGTGTTCAAATAAATGGGCAAATCCTGTTTTATTTTCGTCTTCATCACGGGCACCAACATCATAAATAATATTTAAGCAAGCCATTGGCGTACTTTTGTCCTGGTGAACAATGACAGTGAGGTTATTTTTAAGTTTAAATTTTTCGAACTGAATCATATATTTTATAGAACTAATTTATGTTTAAAGATACTAAAAAGGCTTTAAACTTATAGTCTCAACGAAAAAATAACCACAGAGATAGGAATTGCTTGTATTAGCTGTCAGTTCGAGCGAAGTCGAGAATTAGACGTCGCAAAAGTAAACTGTTTAATGAGGTTTAAAGAGATCTGATTCATACAGTCGAATTATGTTTAAGCGAAGCTTCTTTATCATCTTTTTTTGAATCAGTGAAAACCTATGTGTCTATGTGGTTAAAAAAGTCTTATTTTTAAATTCTGAAAATGGAACTCTGGGAAAAGATAAAAAAGTACGAAAGCTTGCATATTGTGTTTTGGCTGATAAAAGACAGTTGTTGGATGCTTGAGTTTAAATGGTTGGGAATACTGATGGTTCTTCCTACTTTGTCTATAGCTGGAATAATCGTGTATATTACCCGCAATACTGTAGATGTTTTCTTGAATCTGGCCATTTTATTTTGGATTTGTGCCAATAGCTTTTGGATGTTTATAGAGTTTTTTACCAGTGGAGGATTAAAATATTGGGCTTCAGTTCCCTTTGCATTGGGATTTATTTTTGTGGGGATTTATTATTACAAAACCCTTATTCCTAAAGCGTCCTCTGCTAAATAAAAAATATAGATTTTATAGGACAAAACTCGTCTAATTTTTTGTTCTAAAGCCATAAAAACTATTATATTAGTCACTTCAATTTTTAAATCAAATTTCCTATGGAAACTACACCATATCAGTCAACACATAAAATTCGTATTGTAACCGCTGCTGCTTTATTTGATGGGCACGATGCTGCTATTAATATCATGCGCCGTATCATTCAATCAAGCGGAGCAGAGGTTATTCATTTAGGCCACGATAGAAGTGCTCAAGAGGTTGTGAACTGCGCTATTCAAGAAGATGCTAATGCAATTGCAGTTACTAGTTACCAGGGCGGACACGTGGAGTATTTTAAATACATGTACGATTTGTTGAAAGAGAAAGGTTGTGAGCACATCAAATTATTTGGTGGTGGTGGTGGTGTAATTCTTCCTGAAGAAATTGAGGAGTTGCACAATTATGGTATTGCTCGTATTTATGCCCCAGATGATGGTCGTGCAATGGGATTACAAGGAATGATCAATGACTTATTACGTCAATGTGATTATGCAACAGGAACAAATATTAAAAATGATGTGGCTAAAATTGCCGAGCGAGATTACAAATCAATTGCTCGTATTATTTCGGCTGCCGAAAATTTTAATGATGAAAATATTGGGTTATTAAATGAGTTAAAAGCAAAAGCAGAAAAATCAGAAACTCCTGTGTTAGGGATTACAGGTACTGGTGGGGCTGGTAAATCAAGCTTAGTGGATGAATTAGTACGTCGTTTTTTAATTGATTTTAAGGACAAACAAATTGCGATTATTTCTGTTGACCCTTCAAAACGCAAAACAGGCGGCGCTTTATTAGGTGATCGTATTCGTATGAATGCTATTAAAAACGACCGAGTGTATATGCGTTCTTTAGCTACTCGTCAAAGTAATTTAGCATTGAGCAAATACGTGCAAGACGCTGTGAACATTTGCAAGGCCGCTAACTTCGATTTAATTATTTTAGAAACATCTGGTATAGGACAATCGGATACCGAAATCATAGAACACTCTAACATGAGTTTATATGTAATGACTCCTGAATACGGAGCGGCAACTCAGTTAGAGAAAATCGATATGTTAGATTTTGCTGACATTATTGCTTTAAACAAATTTGATAAACGTGGCGCATTGGATGCGATACGTGATGTCAAAAAACAATACAAACGTAATCACAACCTATGGGAGATTGCAGATGAAGATATTCCAGTATTCGGAACAATCGCTTCTCAATTTAACGATCCAGGAATGAATCGTTTATATAAAGCGGTAATGAATAAAATGGTTGAGAAAACAGGTAATCAAGCTTTAGCTTCTCAATTTCATATTACTGAAGAGATGAGTGAAAAAATTTATATCATTCCTCCTTCAAAAACACGTTACTTATCTGAGATTTCTGAAAACAACCGTAATTACGATAAGAGAGCCAATGCGCAAGCCGAGGTTGCTCAAAAGTTATATGGTATTCAAAAAACCATCGAAACGATTACTGAATCTAAAATGGATGATAAAGATCGTTTGATTAAAGGTTTACAAGAAGCATTTGAAAAAACAAAATTAGATTTAGATCCGCATCATTTATTAGTAATTGAAGGATGGGAAGCAAAAAAGAAATTGTATTCTAATGAGTTTTATGAATTTAAAGTACGTGATAAAGTATTAAAAATCGCTACTCACTACGAATCGTTATCTCATACACAAGTTCCAAAAATCGCTTCACCAAAATATTCTTCTTGGGGTGATATTTTAAAATGGACTTTACAAGAAAATTTCCCTGGAGATTTTCCTTACACAGCTGGTATTTACCCTTTCAAGCGTGAAGGCGAAGATCCAACTCGTATGTTTGCTGGAGAAGGTGGACCAGAGAGAACTAATAAACGTTTCCATTACGTAAGTAAAGGATTACCTGCTGCTCGTTTAAGTACAGCCTTTGATAGTGTGACATTGTACGGTAACGATCCTGATTACCGTCCGGATATTTATGGTAAAATTGGTAACTCGGGTGTAAGTATTTGTTGTTTAGATGATGCTAAGAAATTATATTCTGGGTTCAATTTAGCAGATCCTAAAACGTCGGTTTCAATGACCATTAATGGCCCGGCGCCAACCATGGCAGCATTTTTTATGAATGCAGCAATTGACCAACAATGCGAAATTTATATCAAAGAAAATAAATTAGAAAAAGAAGTAGAAGCAAAAATTGCAGCTATTTATAAAGCAAAAGGAACTGTTCGTCCAACTTACCAAGGTGAATTGCCAGAAGGTAATAACGGCTTAGGCTTAATGTTGTTAGGTGTTACAGGAGATCAGGTATTACCTAAAGAGGTTTATGAAAAAATTAAAGCAACTACTTTATCACAAGTACGTGGTACTGTGCAAGCCGATATTTTAAAAGAAGATCAAGCACAAAACACGTGTATTTTCAGCACTGAATTTAGCTTACGTGTGATGGGTGATGTGCAACAATATTTCATCGATCAAAAAGTACGTAACTTCTATTCAGTGTCTATTTCTGGTTATCACATTGCAGAAGCAGGTGCTAATCCTATTTCTCAATTAGCATTTACATTGGCTAATGGTTTCACATTTGTAGAATATTACTTAAGCCGTGGAATGCACATTGATGATTTTGCGCCAAATTTATCTTTCTTCTTTAGTAACGGTATCGATCCTGAGTACAGCGTGATTGGCCGCGTAAGTCGCCGTATTTGGGCAAAAGCAATGAAATTACGTTACGGCGGAAACGAAAGAAGTCAGATGTTGAAATACCACATCCAAACCTCTGGTCGTTCATTACATGCGCAGGAAATTGATTTCAATGATATCCGTACAACCTTACAAGCATTGTATGCTATTTACGATAACTGTAATTCATTACATACGAATGCGTACGATGAAGCAATTACAACACCTACGGAAGAATCAGTTCGTAGAGCAATGGCTATTCAGTTAATTATTAATCGTGAGTTAGGTTTAGCGAAAAACGAAAATCCATTGCAAGGTTCTTTCATTATCGAAGAATTAACAGATTTAGTGGAAGAGGCCGTATTAACTGAATTTGATCGCATCTCTGAGCGCGGTGGTGTGTTAGGTGCAATGGAAACCATGTATCAACGTGGGCAAATACAAGAAGAAAGTTTGTATTACGAAACCTTAAAACATACTGGAGAGTATCCAATTATTGGTGTAAATACATTCTTATCAAGTAAAGGAAGTCCAACGGTATTACCTCGAGAAGTAATTCGTTCTACAACGGAAGAAAAAGAATATCAAATTACGATGTTAGCTGAGTTACATAAAACGCATGCAGACAAACATGATGAAATGGTAAAACGTTTACAAACAGCAGCTATTCATAACAAAAATATTTTTGCTGAATTAATGGATGCCGCTAAATATATGAGTTTAGGAGAAGTGACTAAATGCTTATTTGAAGTGGGGGGACAGTATAGAAGGAATATGTAAATCTTTTCATAAAGACCTTTCAAGTTTTTAAAATCTGAAAGGTCTAAAAACATAAAAACCAAGCCCTCGCAATTTGCAGACGCTTTTTTGTATTTCTATAGTAGTTAATAATGCAGAATAAATACACACATTGCTTTTTTATTAAACTAATTGTATGTACAATTTTGATGTGTTTGTGCTGGCAAGAAGATGTGTTTGCTCAAGCAGATACAGTAGCTGTTCAGTTAAAAATTGATGAAGCGCGAGCGCTGTTTTCAGAAAATCCTAAAAAATCACTTCATACTGCCTTTCAGGCAAACGGTCTGGCAAATACATCAGATCGTAAACACTTAATTGCTTTTTCGCTTAATACTATTGGTTCTGCATATAATTATATGGGAAACAATGATTCCGCTATTTATTATCATCAACAAGCTCTTCTCATTCAGAGGGAAATTCAGGATGATTTGGGAATAGGAAGATCTCTTACAAATATTGGTATTGCTTATACAAGCAATGGTTTAAATGATAAGGCTATTAAATGTTTTTTGGAAGCAGAACAAAAATTCATTAAAGTGAAATTTGATATTGGCCTATCTAAGCTGTATAACAGTATGGGGTCTTTATTTTATAATATTAACGATTTTAATAATAGTATTATTTACTATAAAAAAGGAATTGCTATTTCCAAAAAACTAGATGATGTGGTTTTAAATTATTCATTAAAAATTAATTTGGCCAATGTGTATGGTTCTGTCAATAAATCTAGTGAGGCATTGGCATTGTATAAGGAAAGTTATTTTGCTGTTAAAGCAGATAGCAATTATTCTGATTTGATTATGGTTTGTAATAATATGTGCCATGAATATTTAGATTTGAAAAATTTCGCCTTGGCAAAACAGTATAGTGATGAAGCGCTTTCGCTGATTAAAAATTATGAAATCGAAGATTATTTGAAAACAACGTCGTTTAGTAACCAGGCCGATATATTAGCTCATGAAGGGCACTTTGCCGAAGCAGTAGTGTTTGTTGATTCAGCGTTAAGTATGTTAAAAGACTCGCCCGATTTTGCCAAGGAAATAGGGTTAAAATATCAGCTTGGAAAAATGCTTCATAAAAACGGCAATTATGAGAGGTCATATGAAGTGTTGATGGATGCTCTTAATTTGAAAGACACACTTTATAATAAAAATCTGAAGGAAAAATTGTCAGAGATTAATACTATTCATGAGGTTGAGAAAAAAGAAAGCCAGATACAATTATTAAGTGATGCACAGGAAAAACAAAAAATAATTAATTATTTACTTATTGGAGTTGCCTGTATTTCTTTCATTGCCATTGTAGTTCTAATTAGTAGCTATAAAAGAAAAAAACGAGATAATGAAATTATACAAATTCAAAAAAATGAAGTTATACTTAAAAACACATTAGTAGAAGAAAAACAAAAAGAGATTTTAGATAGTATTAATTATGCGAAACGTATTCAATATTCATTATTGGCAAGTGATAAATTATTACAAGAAAATTTGCCTGAACATTTTTTATATTTTAAACCTAAAGATGTTGTAAGTGGTGATTTTTATTGGGGTTCCAAGGTTGTCAGTTCGAGTGTGTCAGTTCGAGAGGAGTCGAGAGACGAGAACTTTATTTTAGTAACTGCAGATAGTACGGGTCATGGTGTTCCCGGAGCAATTATGAGTATGCTAAATATTAGTTGTTTAAATGAGGCTATTAGTGCAGATAAGTTAACTCAGCCGGCAGATATTTTAAACGCTACTCGTGAAAAAATTATTAATCATTTATCTAATGACGGAAGTGCAGAAGGAGGAAAAGATGGAATGGATTGTAGTTTGGTAAGTTTTGATTTTAAAAATAAGAAGTTAATCTACGCTGCCGCTAATAATCCAGTTTGGGTTGTCCGCTCTCTTTCCCTCTTTGAAGGGGGTGTCCGAAGGACGGGGGATGTTGAATTCATTGCCTTAGTAGCAGATAGAATGCCTATTGGGAAACATGATAAAGACATTATTCCTTTTACTCAGCATGAATTTGATTTACAATCGGGGGATATGGTTTATACCTTCACTGATGGTTTTCCGGATCAGTTTGGTGGACCAAACGGTAAAAAATTTAAGTATAAGAAATTAGAAGAGTTGTTAATGTCAATTTCTCATGAATCAATGGAAATTCAAAAGCAAAAACTCGAGGAGGTTTTTGAAAACTGGAAAGGTGATTTAGAGCAGATAGATGATGTTTGTATTATTGGGGTGAGGGTTTAATTGTCACATCTTGTTTAAGCCGTTTATCCAATATTATATGGAGTGTTTATTTTTTGTTTAATTTTACTTAAACATTAAAAACATAACCCATGAAAAAAATCCTTTATGTATTAGTCGGCTTAGTTGCCGTTTATTTAATTTTATGTATAGCAGGACCTTCTACTGTTAAAGTTGAAAGATCTATTGACATTAAAACATCGTCAGTAGAAGATCTTCAACATAAATTGGCCGATTTAAAATTCTTTCACGATAAATGGTCGCCTTGGACTAGAAGAGACCCAAATATGAAGACAACCTATACAGGTGTGTGTTGCGAGCCTGGAAGCAGTTATGCTTGGGAAAGTGAAAAGGATAGTGTAGGAAAAGGAACTATGACGTTTAATAAATTTACAACAGATAGTGTTTTGATTACCTTAACTTTTGACGGAATGGGAGATAGTAAAGTTTACTACATAACAAAACCAAGTGATAATGAAACTATTAATGTTACTTGGGGAATGATATTTGACATTGGATTTTTTGGCCGTGCTCCAATGCTGTTTATGAGTATGGATAAAATGATTGGCCCCGATTATGAAACAGGCTTAGCTAATCTTAAAAAAGAAATAGAATCAATGCCGGTTGCAACAGCTAATAACTATGAAGTAAAAGAATTAAACTGGGAAGCAAAAACTTTTTATGGAGTGAAAGATAAATTGTCATTTGATAAAATAGGAGCATTTTTTGGCACATCTTATGGAAAGATTGGAGAAGCATTAGGGAAAGCAAAAGCTCAACCTATTGGTATGCCAAAAGCAATCTATTTTACATTTGATGAAAAAACAATGGTAACAGATTTAGCTGCAGTAATGGAAGTAGCAAATGGAACTAAGTTGGAGGGAGTAGAAAAGTTTGAAACGCCTGCAAGTAAAGTTTTATTGATAGAATATTTTGGAGCTTATGACAAATCTGCTAATGCACATTATGCGATGGATGCTTATATGAAAGAAAAAGGATTAACTCAAACTTTTGTTTTAGAAGAATACGCTAATGATCCAATGACAGAGAAAGATACCGCTAAATGGCAAACAAATATTTTCTATTTAGTTAAATAAATTTTTAATTTTTAAAGAATATTAAAAAGCTCCTGTATTTTACAGGAGCTTTTTAATTCAATAATATTGAACAAAAAAACATAGGTTTTAATAGTTGCTAATAATTTTTTTAATTGCTTCTGTTTCAACGCCACAGTATAATTCATAATCA
>JAEUTR010000229.1 GCA_016787365.1 Bacteroidia bacterium | reverse complement strand
AGCTACAGTTTTTTAATGCTCTACTATTTTCTCTTCTTTCCTAAACGTATGAAAAATTAAATACACGCTTGTGGCAAATAAAAAGAAAGCTCCTGTTTGGTGCAATACACCTAATACTACCGGAACCTGATATACTAAAGTTAATACCCCTAAAATAAATTGAATGGTTACGCCATAAATTAAAAACGTTACACCTCGGTATTGCGATACGGTTAACTTTAATTTATCGGATTTATACCAGATAATACACAGTAAAATAACCACTACTATTGCCAGCGTTCTGTGTACAAATTGTATACCGCTGGCATTTTCAAAAACGTTTAAATAAAAACTATCTTTCATGGTTACCTGTTCCGGCATCCAGCTATCTCCCATTTTTGGCCACGAATTAAAAATATGTCCGGGACGTATTTTAGATGCATCGCCTTCTACATAACCTGCGGTAAACGCACCAAAAATAATTTGTTTAATTAGTACTATAAAAAATAATAAACTCCACCATTTTAATTTATACCCTTCATTGGCAACTGAGCTTGTTGAAGTCTCAGCTTTAGGATTTAATAATTTTAAGGCAAACCAAAACGTAAATGCAAATAACGTAAAGGCACTCATTAAATGCGTGGCTAATCTAAAATGGCTCACCGCCGGTTTTTGCTGTAAACCGCTATACACCATCCACCAACCAATAACTGCCTGCATGGCTCCCATAAAAAACAGTAAAATCAAAGAGGGTAACATTTTTTTATCAATT
Source organism: Bacteroidia bacterium (assembly GCA_016787365.1). Classification (GTDB taxonomy): domain Bacteria; phylum Bacteroidota; class Bacteroidia; order B-17B0; family Aurantibacillaceae; genus UBA4416. The sequence goes on along the minus strand of JAEUTR010000229.1, from coordinate 847 downwards.
TTTTTTCGGATAATTAAAACCACTAAACCTATTGAAAACACATACATCATAATTCTTCCAATCATCCGATGAATGTATTCCCAAAAAAAGATGTGCTTAAACTCCTCCAATTGCATGGCATAATTTACTTTAATAAATTCAGGGCTTTCCTGGTATTTAGCAAAACGCTCCAACCATGCCTGTTCCGATAAAGGAGGCAATGAACCCATAAAACTCCAGTCGGTAATTGATAAGCCCGAATGCGTAAGACGCGTTATACAGCCTACCACTACCATTATATACACTAAAAAACATCCGGATAATAACCAGTAAATAACTGATTTGTTGGGGTTCTGAGAAATCATGAACAAAGAATTTATTTGCAAACTTACTAAGCATTTGCCAATTATTTTACTAAAAGCTCTGATAAATTATTTTTAGCTGGTTAAAAATAAAAATCCTATTTTTAAACCTATTAAATTGATTATATAATGAAAGGAATTATACTAGCCGGAGGCTCAGGAACACGTTTACATCCCTTAACATTGGCCATGAGTAAACAAATGATGCCAATTTATGATAAACCCATGATTTATTACCCTCTATCGGTGTTAATGATGGCGGGAATTAATGAAATATTAATTATCTCTACTCCTCACGATTTACCGCATTTTGAACGTTTACTGGGTTCGGGCGAACAGATAGGTTGTAAATTTAGCTATGCAGTGCAAGAGGTTCCAAATGGTTTGGCACAGGCTTTTGTCATAGGCGAAAAATTTATCGGGAACGATAAAGTAGCTTTAGTATTAGGTGATAATATTTTTTATGGAGTTGGCTTGGGGCGCATGCTTCAAAAAATTAATAATCC
>JAEUTR010000193.1 GCA_016787365.1 Bacteroidia bacterium | reverse complement strand
GACAGCTAATGCTAGTTCTTTTGCACGCTTTAATACATTTACCAATAATTTTTCAGCACTTAAAACCGTTTTGTGCAAATACACTTGCCAGTACATTAAACGGCGAGCTATCAAGAAACTCTCTACACTATAAATGCCTTTTGCTTCAACTACTAAATTCCCTTCTTTTACATTAAGCATTTTGATGATTCGGTCGCTACTTACAACACCTTCCGAAACGCCAGTAAAAAAGCTATCTCTGTTTAAGTAATCTAATCTATCCATATCTAACTGACTAGACACTAATTGATGTAAGAATTTTTTAGGGTGTTCGTTTTTAAAAATTTTAATGGCTAAACTTAACTTCCCTTTAAACGCTTTGTTTAATTCATCCATTAACATCGTTGATATATCTTCATGATTAATCCCTTTAACGATGGTATGTTCTAAGGCATGAGAAAAGGGACCATGGCCAACATCATGTAATAAAATTGCTACAATTGCCGCCCTTGATTCTTCATCTGTAATTTTAATGTCCTTGGATTTTAATACCTGCAAAGCTTCCGTCATCAAATACATGGCGCCAATGGCATGATGAAAACGAGTGTGTAAAGCACCAGGATAAACTAGGTTTGTTAAACCTAATTGTTTAATTCTTCGTAAACGTTGAAAAATAGGATGATTGATTAAATCGTAAACCAAATCATCTGGCAATGTTACAAAGCCATAAATTGGGTCGTTTATTATTTTTCGTTTGTTTGAAATCATAGTTTAAAGAGGTATTACAGAAACAAATCTACTATTTTTAAACCGTTTTTATCCTAAAAATAGTGTCATAAATAACACATAAATGATTATTTTTGTGACTCAATTTTAAAATTATCTTATGCCAAAAATATCTGTAAAGGCTATTGAAATGCCTTCTTCTCCAATTCGTAAATTAGTTCCATTTGCAGAAGCGGCAAAAAAACGTGGTACAAAAATTTATCATTTAAATATTGGCCAACCTGATATAGAAACGCCTGAATCTTTTTTAAACGCTGTGAAAACAGCTGATTTTAAAGTATTAGAATATAGTCATAGTGCCGGTAATGAAAGTTACCGTAAAAAGTTGTGTAATTATTATAAATCATATAATATCAATATCGATGCTAGTGAAGTAATTATTACTTGTGGTGGTTCTGAAGCTATTGAAATCACTATGAAAACTTGTTTTAATGAAGGTGATGAAGTAATTATTCCTGAGCCTTTTTATGCAAACTATAATGGTTTTTCTACTGCAGCTGGAGTAAAAGTAGTGCCAGTAAGAAGTTATATTGAAACAGGTTTTGCCTTGCCTCCAATCAGCGATTTCGAAAAAGTAATTACTCCAAAAACAAAGGGTATTATGATTTGCAATCCTGGCAATCCAACAGGTTATTTATATACTAAAGCAGAATTAGAAGCTCTTCGCGACTTAGTTAAAAAATACGACTTGTATTTATTGAGTGATGAAGTATATCGTGAGTTTTGTTATGATGGAAAAGAATATGTTTCTGTGATGCATTTAGAAGGCATTGAAAATAATGTAGTTTTATTAGATTCTATTTCTAAGCGCTATAGTGCTTGTGGCGCTCGTATTGGAGCAATGATAAGTAAAAATAAAGAAGTAATGGCAGCGGCTATGAAATTTGCTCAGGCACGTTTATCGCCGCCAAGCTATGGACAAATAGGAGCAGAGGCTGCTTTAGATACGCCTCAATCTTATTTTGATGGAGTTAAAACAGAATACATTGCTCGCAGAGATTATGTGATTGAAGAAATTAATAAAATTGATGGTGTATTTTGTCCTAAACCAAGCGGTGCTTTTTACTGCATAGCTCGTCTACCAATTGATAATTCGGATAAGTTTTGTCAGTGGTTGTTAGAAGAATTTTCTTTTGAAGGAAAAACAGTAATGATGGCTCCAGCAACAGGATTTTATTCTACTCCAGGTGCAGGTACTAATGAGGTTCGTTTAGCTTATGTGTTAAATAAAGAGGATTTAAAAAATGCAATCACGTGTTTAAAGGAAGCTTTAAAGGTTTATCCAGGTAGAACAAACTAATTTGTATTATATCTTTATATAAGTCAAAAACACCTCTATTGAGGTGTTTTTTTTGTTTTAAATGACAGTCTGACTGAATAATTTTGTAATTGTCAGCTATTTTCGTGATGGTATGTTTTTAGAGCCTAAGCAAACCATGAGAAGTTTTCCTTTAAAAGAATTATTATCTGTTATCAAATACCCAATGTTGTTTTTGGTAATTATTTGGCTAATATTTTTGGCAGATAATTATTGGAACATGGATTTGTATTTGTTTGGAGTTAATCCCCGAACAATTTCAGGTTTGAGAGGTATTTTGTTAGCGCCCCTACTTCATGGTGATATAAACCATATTCTAAATAACAGTTTGCCAGTATTGATTTTGGGGTCGATG
>JAEUTR010000176.1 GCA_016787365.1 Bacteroidia bacterium | reverse complement strand
GATAGATATCCTTGTTTTAAACTTCGTTCGATTTCTCGGCCGCGTTTATGAATATTTTTTACTAATAAATCGGTAGTGGTATCCAGATACACTACCAAATCTGGAGTAGGAATTGTTTTTTTTAAGGGTTTAAAATGCTTTTTGAAAAATAAAAAATCAGGAGATGATAAATTAACTTTTGCAAAACATAAACATTTATCAAAATGAAAATCGCTGACAGTAGTTGCTCCTTTTTTTACAGATGAAAAGTAATTGGTAAGCTGTTTTTGCCTGTCAATTAAAAATGAATATTCAGTAGGGAAAGCAAACGTTTCTTTATCATTATAAAATAATGGTAAAAGCGTATTGTCTTCAAATTGTTCTGGTAAATAATTTGCTTTTAATTTTTTGGCGAGTTCTTGTGCAAGTGTACTTTTTCCCGAACCAATATTACCTTCAATACAAATAAACATAGTTATTATTTTTGCTTAAATTCTTTAACCTCGGATTGATCTTCGCAGTCACTTAATAAATTAAAGATAGTTTTATTTAATATAGGATGCAAATGATTTGAAGCTATTTCATTTAAAGGAATTAATACAAATTTCCGCAAATGAAGTCTTGGATGCGGCACTGTAAGTTGGGGTGTTTCAATAATTGTATTATTATAAAAAATAATATCAATGTCAATAATTCTTGGTTCATAGGTTATACTGTTACTTCTTTCTCTGCCCAATTGCTTTTCAATAACAAGTACTGAGTGTATTAATTCTTCTGCCGTTAAATTAGTTGTAACTGCAATACATTGGTTTAGATACGCCTGCTGATTTTCCACTCCCCAGGCTTCTGTTTCATATATGCCGGATTTAGATACGATATTGCCAATTTCCTGACTAATTATCAAAATAGCCTGATTTAAAGCAGTTTCCCTGTCACCAATATTACCGCCCAAACATAAATACGTAACGTTCATATAATTATTGGTAAAAATACAAGAATGAATGCTAAATTGCCTTATCAAAATGAATTAATTATTAAGAATAAAAATATGAAACAATTTTTTGGAGCATTTTTCGGCTCATGTTTGGGGATTTTAGTAACAGGTGTTGTAGTGGCAATTATTGTAGTAGCTTCTATTACCAGTTTATTTTCTGATGCTATTAAGATGAATGCAAAAGAAGCGTATAAGCCTAAGGAAAATTCGGTTTTAAGAATTGACTTAAATGGAGATATTAAAGAACGTGGTGTTAAAAATCCATTTGGCGATTTAGATTTAGGCCCATTTATGCCTAAACCTTCTGTTGGTTTAAATGATATTATTGATGGCCTTAAAAAAGCTAAAACAGATAATAATATCAAGGGTATTTATTTGGAAATCAGTAATCCGATAGCTGGATTTGCTACTTTAGAAGAAGTACGTAATGCACTTTTAGATTTTAAAACATCCGGTAAATTTATTTATGCTTATTCAGAAGTGTATTCACAAAAAGCATATTACCTGGCTACTACAGCTAATAAATTGTATTTAAATCCTCAGGGTGGAATGGAAATAAAAGGATTAAGTTCTCAAATCATGTTCTTTAAAAAAATGTTAGAAAAACTGGATATGGAAGTTCAAATTTTCAGACATGGTAAATTTAAAAGTGCAATAGAACCTTTCATGTTGGATAAGATGAGTGACGCTAACCGCACACAAGTTGAAACCTATTTAGGTTCATTGTGGGGACATATGACTTACGGTATTGCTAAAAACAGAAATATTACAACAAAAGACATTAATAATATGGCAGATCATTTATCTATCAGAAGCCCCGAAGATGCCGTAAAATATAAGTTAGTGGATGAGTTGAAATATGAAGATGAGGTTTTTAGTGCTATTAGATCTAATATTAAAATTGCAGAAAAAGATAAAATAAATTTTGTGTCTTTAAACGATTATTCAGAGGATTCCAAATCAGATGCAAAATTAACCAAAGACAGAATTGCCGTGATTTATGCCGTAGGCGAAATTGAAAGCGGAGACGGAGATGACGATAAAATCGGAAGCACAAGAATTGCAAAGGCTATAAGAGAAGCCCGTTTAGATGAAAACGTAAAAGCTATTGTATTTCGTGTTAATTCGCCGGGAGGAAGTGCTTTAGCATCTGATGTCATTTGGAGAGAAACCGTATTAGCTCAAAAAGCAAAACCATTTATTGTATCGATGGGCGATGTAGCAGCAAGTGGTGGTTATTACATCAGTTGTGCTGCCGATAGAATTTTTGCTCAACCTAATACAATTACCGGTTCTATAGGTGTTTTTGGAATGTTGCCAAATGCTCAAAAAGCATTATCAGAAAAATTAGGAATTACCATTGATACTGTAAATACAAATAAGCATAGTGATGTGGGTACTATTTTAAGAGGAGTAACATCTGATGAGTTTGAATATATACAACAAAGCGTAGAGCATATTTATGATGTATTTATTACCAAAGTAGCTACTGGAAGAAAAACTACTAAAAGCGCTATTGATAGTATAGGACAAGGAAGAGTTTGGAGCGGATTAGATGCTGTAAAAATTAATCTGGTAGATGAATTGGGCGGGATTAATGATGCGATTGCCTATGCAGCTAAAAAAGCAAAATTAACTAATTACAAACTAACAACTTTACCTAAGCAAAAAGACCCTTTGCAGGAGTTATTAGGAAATAGCAAAGATGAAATGGAATCACGAGCTATGAAAACTAATTTAGGAGAAACCTATTTATATGTAAAACAAGTTAAAAATGTATTACAATTAAAAGGCGTTCAGGCTCGTTTGCCTTACGAGATGATTATTGAATAGCTTGATTTAAACCACACAGGCGCATAGATAAAGAATAGACGAAGAAGTTGTATGTAGAAAATATGTTTTACACATAGCTACTATATCAAAGAGCAGCGTCTAATGTATATCTTTTACCTATCAAACCCTATGTTTCTGTGTGGTTAAAAAAATAGCGATTTTCCCCAACTAACATTTTTTAAGAAATGCCTTCTTCTCAACTAATTTTAATTGAGTAATTTCACTTAAAATTAAAACCTATGAAGATTTTTTTCACACTTTTACTTTCATGTTTAGCTATTTTAGGATTTTCTCAAACTGCTTTAAATCCGGTAAGTTGGAATGTAAGGTACGAGGAAACATCTAACTCCGAAGGTCAATTGGTGTTTACAGCTGCTATTGATAATAAATGGCATATTTATTCGCAACGACCTACAGATGCTGGACCAATTCCTACTACATTTTCCATAACACCAACTGCTGATTATGAGTTGATAGGCAATGTTGAGGAAAAAGATGCTCACGAAGAATATGTAGCCGCTTTTGACGCCAAGGTGTTTGTGTTTGCTAAAGAAGCTGTTTTTAAACAAAAAATTAAACGAAAAAGTAATAAAGCTTTTGACATCACGTCTTCCGTAGAATTTATGACTTGCAATGATATGCAGTGTTTGCCACCTAAAACGATTGTTTTAATTACTAATATCCCGGCAATTGTAAAAAAATAAACACTTTGTGTAGTTATTTGTAACATATGTAGCTAAGCAACTTAAAACATTCCATTAATTTTGAGTATTGTAAATCCATAAAATATCACATTTAATAACCGTATTAATATTCTTACTTTTACATATCAACCCAACTATTATGTTTAAAAAAACAATCATTCTTTTTCTATTAATCATTACTGGTTTTTCATATATAAAAGCTCAGGAGTCTCCTGTACATTTTAAATTTTCTTCTAAAAAGATTTCTGAATGCGAATACGATTTACAATTTACGGCAAGTATTGATGAACCATGGCATATGTATTCTTTAAATGTACCTGAAGATGGCCCTTTGCCAACGGCATTTAAATTTAATAAATCTGCAGATTATGAATTGGTTGGTAAAATAACTGAAAGTAAGCCAATAAAAGAGTTTGATAAGATATTTGAAATGAATGTGCAGTATTTTGTAAAGACGGCCACATTTACACAACGTATTAAATTAAAATCTGACAAAAAAATAATAATTACAGGTAAATATGAATTTCAGGCCTGTACAGAAGAAAAATGTATTTTTCCACCAGCAGATGATTTTGAATTTCAGGTGCAAGGAACGGCAGCTTGTTTGTCAGGAATGTCAAATTCTACAATTAATAATACTTCTACTGTTGTTGCTTCCTCTACGGTAAATGAATTGTCCGTAGAAGCTTCTGATACTAAGGATAGTGTTGTAACTGAAACAGCAGATGAAAATATAAAACATAAATTGAGTGAACAGGTATCATCAACTGCAGAAAAAACTAAGGAAAGCAGATCGTGGTGGGCTATTTTTATTGCAGGATTTATAGGTGGAGCTTTAGCTTTACTAACGCCATGTGTGTTTCCTATGATACCGATGAATGTTAGTTTTTTTACTAAACAAAGTAAAACTAAGGCTCAGGGAATTCGTAATGCTTTATTGTATTCGGTTTCTATTATTATCTTATATGTTGGGTTGGGACTTGGGGTAACTATCATATTTGGTGCAGGTGCATTACATTCTTTATCTACTAATGTATGGTTTAATCTGGCATTCTTTGTGTTGTTATTAGTGTTTGCCATGTCCTTCTTAGGAGCTTTTGAAATTACTTTGCCTAGTGGATTCGTTAATAAAATAGATGCCAAATCAGATAAAGGTGGCTACATAGGTATTTTCTTTATGGCCTTTACCTTGGCATTGGTTTCTTTTTCTTGTACAGGACCAATCATTGGAACCTTGTTAGTAGAAGCTTCTTCTACAGGAAATATTACAGGACCATTTTGGGGAATGTTTGGTTTCTCATTAGCCTTGGCATTACCTTTTGGTTTATTTGCTGCCTTTCCGGGTTGGTTAAATTCATTGCCACAATCGGGTGGTTGGTTAAATGCGGTGAAAGTAACGCTTGGGTTTTTGGAATTAGCACTGGCTTTAAAATTTGCCTCTAATGCCGATTTAGTAGTTCAGGCCGGTATTTTAACTCGTGAAGTGTTTATTGGTTTATGGATAGTAATTGGTTTATTATTGACAATGTATTTGTTAGGGATGTACAAAACATCTCACGACAGCGATTTAAAACATGTATCAGTAGGTAGATTATTTGTAGCGATCGCATCGTTTTTTGTAACTGTCTATTTAATACCGGGATTATGGGGAGCACCTTTAAAATTATTTTCGGGCATTTTGCCTCCATTAGAGTATTCCGAATCCCCACATGGATTTGGTGGCTCAAGTGCCGCTTCTGCAGAAACGACTATCCCGCAAGATCCTGAATTTAGTAAGTATATGGAAGTAAATAAAAATGGCATTGTACATTTTAAAAACGATTACGAACATGCTTTAGCCTATGCTAAAAAAGTTGGGAAGCCATTATTAATTGATTTTACTGGGCATGCCTGTGCTAATTGCCGTAAAACAGAAGATTATGTTTGGCCGGATCCGGAAGTTACCAAGCGTTTAAATAACGATGTCGTTTTAGTGTCTTTATACGTTGATGATAAACGTGAATTAGATCCTAAAGATTATATGACAGTGCAATGGTATGGTAAGGAAAGAGAAATTACGGACATTGGTGATAAGTTTAAATATATGGAAGAGCAAAAATATGGGCAAAGTACTCAACCATTATACGTTTTAGTAGATGGCAATGAACAAGTGTTAGCTCCGATTCGTGGTTATAATCCAAGTATTCCTGAATACATTAATTGGTTACAGGAAGGAATTGATAAATACAAAGAGTAATTTATGCGATTTGTTATTCAACGGGTTTTGGAAGCATCTGTAAAAATAGATGATGCTATTTATTCCGAAATACAAAAAGGATTTTTAGTATTAGTGGGTGTTGAAGAAGCTGACACCAAAGAAGATGCTGATTGGTTGTGCCAAAAATTAATTGGCATGCGCATTTTTGCAGATGCCGATGATAAAATGAATTTATCATTACAAGACATTAATGGCGATGTATTATTAGTTTCTCAGTTCACCTTATTTGCTTCTACTAAAAAAGGTAACCGACCTTCCTTTATTAAATCGGCTAAGCCTGATGTGGCAATTCCTCTTTACGAATATTGTATTCAGCAATTATCTCAACTACTTAGTAAACCTATTAAAACAGGGCAATTTGGCGCTGATATGAAAGTGAGTTTAGTAAACGATGGACCCGTTACTATTTTAATGGATAGCAAGAATAGGGAGTAATTACGAAGCCTTCATCTCTTCAATCATCAATTGAATAGAAGTAGTTCCTCTAAATTCGTTTACTTTTATTTTGTACACAATGTCAACAGGGATGTTGCGTTTAAAGAAATTTAAAAAATCACCTTTATTAAAAGCAATGGCTTCTACTTTGGTAAGTTGTGTATTTGGTTGATACAGTTCTAATTTTAAATGATTGTTGCCCACAATTTTTGCGAAGCCAGTATCTAATACACCGCGGCTTACAAATACTGGCGTCATATTATGTGGACCATGTGGAGCAAACTGATTTAAGATACGAACTAACTTTTCGTTAATATCGTCTAAAGCAATTTCTAAATCTACTTCCACTACTGGTATCAGCATATCATCGGTAATAGAGCGAGAAACCTCATTCTCAAAAGCTTCAATAAATGCTTTTACGTTTTCTGTTTTTAGAGTTAAACCTGCGGCAAATTTATGTCCACCAAATTGTTCTAATAAATGACTGCAATTTTCAATGGCTGTGTACACATCAAAATCTTTCACACTTCGTGCGGAGCCTGTTGCCATACCATTAGATTCCGTTAAAATAATGGTGGGTTTGTAATAGCGTTCAATCATTCGAGAAGCCACAATACCAACTACACCCTTATGCCAATTAGGATTAAATAATACCGTTGATTTTTTGAAAGGCGTGATAGGATCTAGATCCATGGTTTCAAAAGCTTCATCGGTAATACTAATGTCAATGTCTCGGCGTTGAGAATTGGTTTCGTTTATTTTTTTGGAAAACTCAGTAGCTTCATCTGTATCGCTAATTAATAACTCAACCGCTTTAGAGCCATGTTCAATGCGTCCTGCGGCATTAATACGAGGGGCAATGGTAAACACTAAGGTATTGATATCTAGTTCTCTGTCTTGTTGTTTGTTTAAGGCTAATAAAGCTTTTAAACCAGGACGAGGGTTCGTATTTAATTTTTTTAATCCAAAATGGGCCAGTACTCGGTTTTCTCCAGTAATAGGAACAATATCTGCTGCAATACTGGTGACTACTAAATCTAAGTATTCAAACACTTCTTGTTCGTCAATACCATTTTGTATACAAAAGGCTTGTGCTAATTTAAAGCCAATACCACAACCTGCTAATTCTTTATAAGGGTAGGGGCAATCGTTTTGTTTTGGATCTAATACGGCCACGGCTTTCGGAATTTCGTCTCCCGGTAAGTGATGGTCGCAAATAATAAAATCAACGTTTTTTGAATTGGCGTAATCTATTTTATCATTGGCTTTAATACCGCAATCTAATGCAATAATTAAAGAGTAATTATGTTCGGCAGCGTAATCTATACTCTTAAATGAAATACCATACCCTTCAACATAACGGTCGGGGATATAGTAACGCATTTCAGGAATATACTTTTTAAAGAAACTATATACCAAAGCAACGGAGGTTGTTCCATCTACATCATAGTCGCCAAATATCAATACCTTTTCTTTATTTGCTATTGCTTTTACAATACGTTCAACAGCTACATCCATTCCTTTCATTAAAAAAGGATCATGTAGCATCTCTAAACTTGGACGAAAAAATGTTTTCGCGTCATCAAATGTTTTAATGCCTCTTAAATATAATAGTTTGGCTATTGTAGCATCAACAGATAATGCCGATTGCAAAGAATAAATTTCTTCTACATGTTGTATTTGATGTATGTTCCATTTCTTTTGCACGAATAAAATAAATTAAAATTCTAACACTAAATTATAGTCACCCTGAGCGGAGTCGAAGGGTATTTGGTCTAGGCTTCGACTCCGCTCAGCCTGACAAAATTCTGTAAAGTAAAAGTACTAAGCAATGTTATGATAAACGGTCATGATGTCATCATCTTCTTCCATTTTATCAATCATCTTTTTAAATTCAATTTCTTCTTCTTCCGTTAACTCTTTAGTAGTTGTTGGAATATAAGTTTTGATGGTTTCTTTAACCGTATATTTTTTCTCTTCTAATCCTGCTTGCATTGAACCAAAATCAGTAAAAGCTACTTGTACAATTAATTCATTGTTTTCATCATCCCAGGTTAATTCTTCAGCACCGTAATCAATAATATCTAATTCTACATCATCATGGTTTAAACCAGTGGAATCTACTTTAAATAATCCTTTACGCTCAAACATAAAACTTACTGAGCCAGTTGTTCCTAATGAACCATTGTTACGGCTAAAGTACACGCGTAAGTTAGCAACTGTACGGGTTGGATTATCAGTGGCACATTCTACCAATACTGGTACACCAAAAGGTCCATATCCTTCATACACAATCTCATCAAAGTTCGACGAATCTTTCTCCGAAGCACGTTTAATAGCACTTTCAACATTTGTTTTAGGCATATTTACTGCCTTTGCATTGGCAATACACGCTCTTAATTTTGGGTTTAATTCAGGGTGTGGTCCGCCTTGTTTTACGGCCATCACAATTTCACGTCCTATTTTAGTAAACTGCTTCGCCATTTTAGCGTAGCGTTTAAACATTGTAGCTTTTCTGGTTTCAAAAATACGTCCCATAATCTGTAAATCTTAAATTATCTAAATTTCGACAAATTTAACTCAAATTCCCAATAGCTTCACTACATTTACTATAAATTAAGAACAAAAAATGAGCACTTTCCAACCATTAGATACTTTTCAAGTTCATATAAAATTGCCCGATATTTTTACCCGTCGTTTTGCTGCTTTGATTCCTCAACAACGAGAGCGGGTTAATCAGTTAATGGAAGAACGTGTTATTTTAAATTACGCTTTAGATATGGAACGAGCCAATTTATGGGTAACCATGCAAGCAAAAGACCAGGAAGCAGTGATGGATATTTTATCTACTTTCCCGATTATTAAGGACGTGAAAGTTGAGATTTTTGAATTAGCTTTTTTCGACTCAGCACCAATGGGGCTTCCAGAGTTGATTATGAATTAGTCTTTATTCTGTCTCCCTCTCTTGGGGGAGAGGGGCCAAGGGTGAGGGCGTACACACAGTTAATATTTTCCTTTCTGTCACTTTTTTTCTTAGTCAAAAAAAGTAACCAAAAAAGACAAGCCAAAACGATAGCCCCTCGCTCTTTTAATTTTTAAGTTTCGTATTTGAAAGAGAACTAAAGCTCTTTCAAACTCAACTAAAAAAATTAAAATTCACAGCTCACCGCCTCCCCGTTTTGGCATGCCCCGCTCCATTTCAAACAGTGTCAAAATTAAATATAAAGTTTAATCTGTTTATATCTGCTTCAAAATATTAAACTTAAATACAGGGTGCCGACTCCGCCTCTTAAATTTAGCGAAGAAAATAGAAGAGCTTTCAGAAGGGACTTGTGCGACGATTCTAGTCTGTTTGAGGTCTGTTTTTTTACAGACCGAGTTTCTAGAATCGGGCGGGAAAGTGCTTCGTGATTTTCGAGATAAATTTAAGAAGCGGTGATTTTTTGGTTCTTTTTTATGGGAGAAAAAAGAACATGAAAAAATTCTAATTATGCATTAAGAACCTTTTTCCATTTATCTGTTTCCGCAAACTCTTTAATGGTTTGATTTCGCTCAATTAAAAAGCCTTTCATGTAGTTGGTTAATACTAGCTTATCGAACAGTTTACCTATTATTCCAAAAGGAGAAGAGAATTCGAAATTGTCAACCATCACAACTTTATTATTTTCAGTTCTAAAATAATGATCGTGGATAAAATATTTAAATGCACCTTTGAGTTGTTCATCTCTAAAATGTACGTATGGTTCTACTTCTGAAATTTTGGAGGTTAGCTGCTGTTTAATCCCAAAATGAATAGCTTCCCATGTTACAAAATCTCCTGTATTTACTAATCCTGTGGTTATCCCAGCAATCGCTTTTTCTTTAGTTTTTACAGTCGAAATTTGGTGTAAATCAATACTTCTTGATAAATCAAAACAGATTTTAATATCTGCATTGATAACTGTTTCAAGATATATTGTTGGCATAATATTTACAATTCGCTTAATCCAAAACTCTTCTCCATTCTAATTCCTCTTTCTGTTTGAGCAACTGTGCAGCATTCAATTGTTGGGTCGTGTTCAAAAAATAAAGTCCAATTATTATCAGCAGCTTGTTTTAAAATATATTCTTTTTCTTTTAAAGTGTTTAGCGGACGAACATCATAACCCATTACATAAGGCAATGGAATGTGTCCAACCGAAGGAATTAAATCTGCCATAAACGCAACCGTTGTTCCTTTGTAATCTAGTAAAGGTAACATCATCGCTTCTGTATGTCCGTTAGCTTCATACATTTTAAAACCAGGCATAAAATCTTTAGTAGTATCTAAATATTGTAACTGCCCACTTTCTTTAATAGGCATAATATTGTCCTTTAAAAAACTGGCTTTTTCTCTTGGATTAGGATTTACAGCCCATTCCCAGTGTTTTTCATTACACCAGTAAGTTGCATTTTTAAACGCTGGTGTTAGTTTTGTTCTGTCAGAATTGTATTCTATACTTCCTCCGCAATGATCGAAATGTAAGTGCGTTAAAAACACATCGGTAATATCATCTCTGTGAAAGCCGTATTTAGCTAAGGATAAATCAAGCGTATCATTGCCATGCAAAAAGTAATAACCAAAAAACTTGTCGTCTTGTTTATTACCCATGCCATTATCTACTAATATTAATCGTTTACCATCT
>JAEUTR010000102.1 GCA_016787365.1 Bacteroidia bacterium | reverse complement strand
AGTGTGGTGATGATTACGTTTTCCGACATATATTTTCACAGCGTCCTTTGGAGCATATTCTAATAATTCTTTATTAACTAATGCATCAAACAAAACAACGTTGGCTGTTTTTAATGCATTAATACCTTTTAATGTAATTAATTCAATATCTCCAGGGCCTGCGCCTACTAAAGTAATTTTTGGGGTTATATAATTTGACATGATATTATTTTTTAAAATTATTTTTTAATTCTTCTCGACTACGCTCGAAGTGACATTGTTTTGTGTTTCTCTGTATAATTTTACTTGATTTAAAAATGCTTGGGCTTGAGAAAAATACTTTTCAGCAAACTCTTTACTTGGTTCATTTTTGTTAATTTGAAGAACAAGGTCTTTATAGGTAGAATTCAATTTAATTAATCCTGTATCAACCAAATGCTTGTCAAAATCAGCAATTAAAGTATGATGTGTATTCACATGTACTTGCTTATCAAGCAATAAAGCTTTTGCTCCGCTTATAAACGAAGCGTATGTATAGTAAATACTATCTCCAAACTGTCCGTTATCAAAAGCTTCGGCACTCCATGCTAATTTTTCTTCAGCCTCAAAAAATAAAGTAGCTACTAAATCAATAATTACTCCCGCACACTCACCTACTCCAATAGCTGTCGCAAACTTTTCATCTGAACCCCAATCGATATAATCAGATTCTTTTAATGTGCTATTGTCTCCTAATGGTTTTAATAACTGATAGAAATAATCTTTTCCTTGTTTGTCATAGTAAGAATTAAAGTATTCTCCTTCAACAGCATTTTTTTGAAAATCATTAAAAATAGTTCTTAATACATCAGGTCCGCGCTTACTTGCCACTTTAATCACTTTTTCAGCAATTCTACCATTCCCGTTTCCAAGTGTTCCACCACCCAACAATACTTGCAAAGCCGGCACAACATTAGTGCCTACTTTAAACGAGCTGCCATGAAACCCAATATGTGCTAAACCATGTTGGCCACATGAATTCATACAACCACTGATTTTAATTTTTAAATCATGATTATAAACCAAATCAGGGAATTCTGCATAAATTACTTTTTCTAATTCTACAGTTACATTAGTACTATTAGAAATAGCCAAATTACAAGTATCTGTTCCAGGACAAGCTGTTATATCTCCTACCGAATCAAAGCCTGGTGTTGCTAATTCCAATTGTTTTAATTCATTAAACAAAAATGGTAATGACTCTTTAGTAACAAATTTCAATAAAAATCCTTGATTAATTGTAATTCTAAAATCTTGTGATGAAGCATAGGTATCAATCACTTTTGCCAACAAACGAGATTTAGCAGATGATATATTTCCTAAAAGAACTTTTACATAAACACCGTAAAACCCTTCTTGTTTTTGTTTAAAGATATTGGTATCTAACCAAATTTTATATTCTTTTTCATCTACTTGGGGTAACGTTAAAGTATTTTCTACACTTTTAGGAAAATCGACATTAACAGTCGTTCTATCAATTTCAAACACTTTATTTAAAATTGCTTTTTCCTCATCTGCCACTAATTTTAAAAATTCAGCTACTCCAATTTTATGAATTAAATACTTAATTCGCGCCTTATGACGGCTTACCCTCTCTCCATATCTATCAAAAACACGAATGGTTGATTCTACAAAAGGAATTAATTTATTTTCCGGTAAAAATTCATATGCCGTTTGTGCTAAAAATGGTTGAGCGCCCAAACCACCACCAATTAAAACTTTAAAACCCCTATCGCCTGTTTCATTTAATTTTGGAATAAAACCAATATCATGAATATAGGTAACAGCTGTATCTTTGTCATTATTTGAAAAGGCAATTTTTATTTTTCGACCTAATTCTTGACCAAAAGGTTTACGCAAAAAATAACTAAATAATGCATAAGCATAAGGCGATACATCAAATGGTTCATTAGGATCAATTCCAGCTTCGGCTGATGCGGTGATATTACGCACCGTATTTCCACATGCTTCGCGTAAGGTAATATCATCTTGTTCTAATTTAGCCCATAATTCAGGAGTTCTATCCAAACTCACATGGTGAATTTGAATATCCTGACGAGTGGTTAAATGCAAATTACCATTAGAGTACTCATCACTGATATCAGCAATGCGTAATAGTTGTTTAGTAGAAACTTTCCCAAAAGGTAATTTAATACGGATCATTTGAACGCCTTGTTGACGTTGACCATAAACACCGCGAGCTAAACGTAAACTACGAAATTTTTCATCGTTTATTTTACCTTCTCTAAACTCTTTAATTTTTTTATCCAAATCAATGATATCTTTCTCAACAAGCACTTTACCTGAATGAGTCACTAATTCTAATTCTGTTCTAAAACTTTGCATAATTTTTATTTTGCTGCGTTATATAATTTATACCATTCTTCGTTAGTTAACTTAATTGAATAAGCGCTCGCGGCATTTTTAATACGTTTTTTATCTGTACTTCCAATTATCGGTAAAGCACCTAATTTATATAACCAAGCAACAGCCACTTGTTCAACATTTACTGAATGTTTTTTAGCAATATCAGTTAATACTTTCCTCACCTTTACCGCTTTTGCATCTTTACCATTTAATATCCTTCCTCCTGCTAATGGTGCAAATGCCATTGGTTTACTATATTGTTCTTTAATAAAATCTAAACGTCCGTCATCAATAGCTGAACTTTGTAATAAATTTAACTCAATGTGATTTGTAACAATTGGTTGTGATAAATGGCTGGCTAATAAACGGTGCTGAAATACATTAAAGTTAGAAACACCAATATTTTTAATCTTACCACTACGTAATAATTTTATTAAGGCAGATGCTGTTTCTTCAACTGTATATAATGGATCATAATGTTCTAACAAAAAGATGTCGATATAATCTGTTTTTAAACGTTTTAAAGATTCTTCCACACTTTTAGTTAAATGCTCCGGACTTAAATCATAATACACTCCTTTTGATCCTTTTTCAGAAAACTGTCTGATGCCGGCTTTAGTAGAAATGATAATGTCTTCGCGTTTAATAGAACTTGATCCAATCGCTTTACCAAACAATTCTTCAATCTTTCCATTATTGTAGTTATTACTATGATCAAATGTATTAACACCTAATTCTAAATTATAATTGATGATATCTTCAATCTTTTTTTGAGTAGCTAATGCTGCTGTATTCCAACGCCAAAAACCATAAATAGCTGCTGATACTTCCGGACCTGTTTCACTAATAAATATTTTTTCCATAATTGTATTTTTTATTTTAATGTTATTTGAATTTTGTTTTATAAAAAAGCCCCACCATGCTATACGGAGGGGCAAAATATTTTTAACAATATCCTTCCGTTAGCAACATCGGCGCATGCAACAGCACATCCCCATTTGATGATTAAAAAAAATAATATTTAATGTATCGGCTTTCATAATTTGTGAGGCAAAGATATAGATTTGTTTAATTACAAAACAAGACTCAAGAGTTTATTTCATTTAAAGTCTATAGATTTAATAGACATTAAATGATTAAAAAGTCAATATTATCAATGGTTTTTATTTAAAATTCGTTCAAAAATAAAAAACAAATAACAAATGTCTACTATTTCTATAGGAATTAAAGAATATTAAATTACTTTTGCGGCCGGAGAAAAAATAATATGAAAAAAATAAAATCATTAAAACAAAAAACAGACTTAATTGATACGAAAAGAGTACAACGATGTTGTTGCTATTTGAACAACAACATAAGAAAAATTACAAATAAATAATACTCAACTCATCAATACAACACAAACAAAAATGAAAACAATATATAAAATACTATTACCAATTCTTATCGTAAACGCTACAGCGTTTTCACAAACCAAAATTAACGGAACAGTAAAAGATAGCTTAAACGAAACATTAACCGGAGCTGTTGCCTTTGTAAAAGGCTCCAGTAATGCTGTTACTAGTGACGAAAATGGGAAATTCGAAATTTCAACATTCAAAAACTTTCCTATAACTATAGTAGTTCAACTCATAGGCTATAAAACCCAGGAAGTAGAAATTACCGAAGTACCAACCACTCCTTTAGCCGTTGTTTTAAAATATAACAATACCTTAAATGAAATTACCATTACTTCTCGAAGAAGAAAAGAGTTAGCGCAAGACGTGCCGATTCCTATTACAGTGGTGAGCGCCTCCACCATTGATGATGCGGGAGCGTTTAACGTTAATCGTGTAAAAGAAATTGTTCCTTCTGTTCAATTGTATTCATCTAATCCAAGAAACACGGGGATCAATATCCGTGGATTAGGTTCTCCATTTGGATTAACAAACGATGGTCTTGATCCAGGAGTTGGCTTTTATGTAGATGGTGTTTATTATGCAAGACCTGCGGCAGCAACACTTGATTTTATTGATATTGAACAAATTGAAGTACTAAGAGGTCCGCAAGGTACCTTATTTGGAAAAAACACAACAGCCGGAGCATTTAATATTACCACACGTAAAGCAAGTTTTACTCCCGGAGCCAATGCAGAAATAAGCTATGGAAATTACGGATATGTACAGGCTAAAGCTTCTGTTACTGGACCAATTACAAAAAAATTAGCAGTTCGTGCGTCTTTTTCGGGAACTCAACGCGATGGAACAATTGAAAATGTTAGAACCGGTAAATACACCAATACACTTAATAATCAAGGTGGAAGATTACAATTTTTATGGAAGCCAACCAATAAAATTTCGGTAACTCTTGCCGGAGACGTAACTAGCCAAAACCCAGATGGGTATGCACAAGTTGTTGCAGGTGTAGTTACAACACAACGAGCAGCTTACCGTCAATTTGATGCTATAGCAAAAGATTTAAATTACACTTTACCAAGTACAAATGCATTTGATCGTAAAATTGATACTGATACTCCTTGGAAATCAGGCAATGAATTAGGAGGTGTATCATTAAATGCCGATTTTGAATTAGGTCCAGGAACCTTAACATCTACATCCGCTTGGCGCTATTGGAATTGGGATCCGTCTAATGATAGAGATTTCACAGGTTTACAAGCCTTAGCCAAATCACAAAATCCTGCTAAACACCAAAACTGGTCGCAAGAAATTAGATATGCAGGAAACTTTAGCTCTCGTTTAAGCGGTGTAATCGGTATTTATGCTATTGGACAAGAAGTTAAAATTAGTGGTACAGAAGAATCAGGTAAAGACCAATGGCGTTTTTCTCAAAGTTCAACCAGTGCTAACTGGAAAACTCCTGGATTATTAGATGGATATGGAGCCAAAACAAATTCATCCATACAATCTCTAAGCGCAGCTGCTTTTGCCCAAGCTGATTGGGAAGTGATTAAAGGTTTACATATCTTACCTGGAATACGTTTTAATTATGACGAGAAAAATGTATCATACAAAAGAACAGTTTATGGTGGTTTAGAAACAACAAATGCAGCTCTTTTAAGCATAAAAAATGGGATCTATAGTGCATCAGAATTTGAAGCAAGCGCTAAAGAAAATAATTTGTCTGGTCAATTTACTATCTCCTATAAACCAACTAATAAAATTAATTTGTTTGCTACTTACTCAACGAGTTTTAAACCTGTTGGTGTAAACGTAGCAGGTATTCCTAATGATGCTAACGGAAACCCTGATTTAACATTAGCGGTTATTAAACCGGAAGATGTTCAACACTATGAATTAGGAATTAAAACGTCTTTATTTAAAAACACAACTATTAATTTATCGGCTTATAATACGGATATTAAGAACTATCAAACCAATGTTCAATCACCTCAATTAGGTGTAAACAGAGGCTATATTGCGAATGCGGAAAAAGTAAATGTAAGAGGCGCTGAATTAGATGGTAATGTTAGAATAAATAAATCGTTTTCATTTTATGGAGCAGTATCCTATACCGAAGGGAAATATGTAAAATTTACAAATGCACCTTTACCATTAGAAGAAACTGGAGCAACGGTATTATCAGGAACAACAAGTGTTCAAGCAGCATTTAAAGACATTTCTGGAGGAGATTTACCAGGAATTTCTAAATGGGCAGGTTCATTAGGGGCTGAAGTTTCATTAAAAGGAAATTTAATTGGATTACAAGGGCGATATTTTTTAGCTATTGATGGTTCATATCGTTCATCTTTTTCATCTAGCCCATCTCCATCAAAATATTTAAATATTAGCGATTATGGATTATTAAACGCACGATTAGGATTTAAAGCAACGCATGGTTTAACCATATTTGCTTGGGGAAAAAACATTTTAAATCAAAATTATTTTGAACAATTATTACCTGCTAGTGGTAATGCTGGGCATTACGCTGGTGTTTTAGGAGATCCTATAACTTATGGATTAACTTTAAGATATAATTTATAATAGTTATCAAATAAAATCAAAACCGCTGTTGTAAACTAACAGCGGTTTTTTTTATTATATAACGCTATAGATATAAATGCTTACTTGTAAAAATGGATTTTGTTCCTAATTTTGTTAGTATATTTACCTATATGCTTTCCAAAAAATCAAAATACGCTATAAAATCCTTAGTCATATTAGCTCGTCATGGTGATAAAGAGCCGCATATGAGAATTTCTGAAATATCAGAGCAGGGTAAAATTCCAAAAAAATTTTTAGAAGCTATTCTTTTAGAATTAAGAAAAAATGGGATTTTAGGTAGTAAAATGGGCGTAAATGGTGGTTATTTTTTACTTAAAAAACCAACGGATATTTATCTAACTGACGTAATTAGATTAACGGATGGACCGATTGCATTATTACCATGTGCAAGTTTAAATTTTTACCAAAAATGTGATGATTGTGAAGATGAAACAACCTGTGGTATCAAAAAAATAATGACTGAAGTCAGAGTGGCAAGCTTAATTATTTTATCAAATAACAGTATTGCTGATTTAATAAAAAAAGAAAACAGGCTTATAAATATAAAAAACAAAAAATAACGCATCTATACTTTCATATAAATGCGTCAAATGATATTATTTAAACTCTATAAATTGGGTTGCGGAGTAGTTCTCAAATAAGGTTTAATCTCCGTAAATCCTTTAGGGAATTTAGCAGGAATATCTTCCGTTTTAATAGCAGGTATAACCACTACATCTTCGCCATTTTTCCAATTAGCTGGTGTAGCAACACTATAATTAGCAGTTAATTGCAATGAATCAATAACTCTTAAAATTTCTGTAAAATTCCTTCCTGTAGAGGCAGGATATGTTATTAATAATTTTACTTTTTTATCCGGACCAATAATTACTACAGAACGAACCGTAAATTTATCCGATGCATTTGGGTGCACAAAATCATATAACTTCGAAACTTCAAACGTTGGATCAGCAATAATTGGATAATTAACCACTGTATTTTGCGTTTCATTAATATCCTTAATCCATTGTAAATGGGACTCAACAGGATCTACACTCAATGCAATAACCTTAACGTTACGCTTATCAAACTCCGGTTTGAACTTAGCAACGCTTCCTAGCTCAGTTGTACACACTGGTGTAAAATCTGCAGGATGACTAAATAATACAGCCCAGCTATCGCCTAACCATTGGTGAAATTTAATTTGTCCTTCGCTTGACTCTGCTACAAAGTCAGGTGCAATATCTCCTAATCTGATTGACATGTTTTTTTGTTTTTATGTTGATTAATTATTTACTAATTCTTTTTTAAAAACGGTAGTTCTTGTTTCATCTTTAGCCAAACTTACTTTCTCATCTACTAATGAAATAAATAAGTTGTTTTTCAAGATATAATCACGATTTGCAATTAAATGAGTTAAATTTACTTTACCTACAACGTAATGATAATCCTTACTCGTATATTTTTCAGTTATTTCATCAAATACTATTTGTTTTAAATCAGCATCACTATTATATCTGAAATAAGCTTCAATGACAACATCATTTGTAAAGGTTGGCGCATGTTTCTGCGCATATTTTTTAAACTCATATTTATATCCATGAGATAAAGCAGAAATATCCGATAACACTGCCGCTCCTGTTGGATAAGACCCTGCCCCTCTTCCCTGTAAGAATTGTTCCCCAGAGAATTTACCTTCAACAATTACTCCATTAAACTCGTTATCTACGTTATATAAATGATTGTGTTCTTTAATAAAACGTGGAGCCACAAATACACTTACTTTATCATCTCCTAAACGTTGAATAATTGGAGTTAATTTAATTTTATATCCTTTTTCAGAGGCATATTTAATATCATTATCGTGTAATGTTGTAATACCTATATTCAATACTTCTTCTTGCTTAATAATTAATCCAAAAGCATGCAAAGCAATAATAACTGCCTTGAACTTCGCATCATAACCTTCTACATCATTAGTTGGGTCTGATTCTGCAAAACCTTTATCTTGAGCTTGTTTTAAAGCATCTGCATAAGATAATTTTTCAGCAATGGTTTTAGTTAAAATGTAATTAGTGGTTCCATTAAAAATACCGGACACTTTTTCTAATTCTTCGTTATCAAAATATTCTTCTAAAGAACGAATGATTGGAATACTTCCGCAAGCAGACGCTTCGTATAATAAAGAAACATTGTTTTCCTGTTGTAAACGGTATAATTCTTCTAAATGAGTAGCTAATAATTTTTTATTGGCAGTTACCACATGCTTTCCTTTTTTCAAAGCCTCGCTTACAATATGAAATGCTTCATCCGCATCATCAATTAATTCAACTACCACATCAATTTCCGGATTATTTAAAATTTCCCATTTATCGTAAGTAATTAACTCTGCCCCTACCGTACGAGGTTTATTTTTATTTTTCACCGCAATCTTTGCTATATCTGCTTTAAAACCAGTACTGTTATTTAATACATGATAAAGTCCTTGACCTACACAGCCAAATCCGAATAATCCTATTTTTAATTTTTTGCTCATAATTTCTGTTTTAATGTTTATTTTTTATTTCCCGCAGATCTCACAGATTACGGAGATTTTTGTTTTAATTAATTCGTTACGCTTTGTTTCAATTGTTCTTTTGTATGTGTTTGATAAAATTGTTTAATGTGTTCTGTTAATTGTTTTGTTTCAATAAGAAAGCCATCGTGTCCATATAAAGAATCAATCTCTTTATAAACTGAATGTTTAATTCCTTTGGCTAATAATTGTTGTTCGTTTACCGGGAACAACACATCAGAGCTAACGGCAATAACTAAAGTTGGAATTTCAATATCATTTAATACAGTTTCCACACTATAAGCCCTTTCTCGAGCTATATTATGAGAATCCATTGCTTCAGATAAACGCACATACGAATAAGCATTAAAACGTTTCACTAATTTTTCTCCCTGATAACGTTGATAAGAAGACGCCGCATGATTATTAATATTATTGTTAGCTGTGTTTTTCTGAGTACTATTATATGTATTATAATTTCTATAACTTAATAAAGCAATACTACGCGCGGCTTGCAAGCCTTTCTCTCCACCATTAGTTGTATTTCCAAAATAAGTTCTATCTGCTTTAATGGCTAAACGCTGCGATTCGTTAAATGCAATGCCCCAAGGTGAGTGTTGCGCATTAGTAGCGATAATAATTAAATTATTTGTAATATCAGGATGTTGCAATACCCACTCTTGTGCTATTTGTCCACCTTGTGAGCCACCAATTAATGTATGAATTTTATCAATACCTAAATGTTGCTTCAATACCTGAAGCGTATTTGCCATATCACGAATGGTAATTTGTGGAAAATAGCTAAACCAAGGTTCATTGGTATCCGGATTAATACTTAAAGGACCTGTTGTACCATAACAAGAACCTAAATTATTAGCGCATATAATAAAGTAATCTTTTGGATTAAATAAATCATTTTCGCCAAATAAACCAGGCCACCAATCAAACACATCACTGTTTGCAGTTAAAGCATGAGAAACCCAAATCACATTACTCTTATCGGCATTCAAAGTACCGTAAGTGTGATATGCAATTTCTAATTGAGGTAATGATAAGCCACTCTCTAATGGAAATCTTTTTTTATATGTAAATGTCTTATGACTCATATTATTATCTTTTTTAAACCACATAGATACATCTTTAGATTGTCCTTCGTTTCTCGACTTCGCTCGAAGTGACAAGTATACGGTGATGTCTAACTAATTACTAAAAATAGATTCTGAAAAAATTAAATGTTTATTTTCTATAGAAGTTAAAAT
>JAEUTR010000060.1 GCA_016787365.1 Bacteroidia bacterium | reverse complement strand
TGCTTACTATTTACGGTACTTTTAGGTTTTTCTCAAAATGCTACTATCAGAGGTTTTGTTTATAATAAATCTAATGGAGAACCTGTAGCTTTTTCAAATGTATTTTTAAAAGGAACAACTTCAGGGGCCTCTACAGATTTAAATGGATATTTTTCTATTAATAAAGTAACTCCAGGTCAGTACACATTAATGGTAACAAATTTGGAATTTGATACTATTTCCGAAAAGATTACAATAAAAGCAGGCGAAATTTTAAATAAAAAGTTTTTTGCAGATAAAGGTGGAATTGTTTTAAACTCGGTAGATGTTACCGCAGATCAGATTGATAAAATAGAGACACCAAACGTTGGGATTCAAAAAATTGATCCTGTAGCAATTAATAAATTGCCAAGTGTTGGAGAACCCGATTTAGCACAATATTTACAGGTATTACCGGGCGTTGTTTTTACAGGTGATCAGGGTGGACAATTATATATCAGAGGAGGTTTACCAATTCAAAATAAAGTATTGTTAGACGGTATGGTTATTTATAATCCATTTCACTCTATTGGGTTATTTTCGGTATTTGATAATGATATTATGCGTAGTGCAGATGTGTATAGTGCAGGTTTTGGGGCTGAGTATGGTGGAAGAACATCTTCAATTATGGATATTACAACACGTGATGGAAATAAAAAACACTTATCAGGAAAAGTTTCAGCATCAACCTTTGGTGCTAAATTAACTTTAGAAGGACCACTAAAAAAATTAAAAGAAGATGGTAAAGGAAGTTCATCATTTTTGCTTTCAGGTAAAACATCTTATTTACCGCAAACTTCAAAAACGTTATATCCATATGCTAATAAAACAAATAATGATGGCTTACCTTTTTACTATACAGATATATATGGTAAAGTATCATTTAATTCAAACAATGGTAGTAAGGTAAATTTATTTGGATATAATTTCAATGATAAAGTAGTTTATAAAGACTTGGCAAAATTTGATTGGACGTCTTTTGGAGGAGGAAGTAACTTTATTTTAATTCCTCAAAACTCTACCTTGTTAATTGAAGGTAACTTTGCATACTCTCAGTATAAAATTAATTATCAGGGCTCAACCGAAACAGATAAAAAATCAAGTTCTGTTGGCGGATTTAACGGTGGATTTAATTTCTTAAAATATTTTGGCAGAAACGAATTAAAATATGGTTTTGAATTAGTAGGAACAAATACCAACTACGAATTACAAAACCCTAACTTGGCAAAAATTTCTTATGCAAAAAATTCTTTGGAGCTTGGTGCTCATATGAAATTTAGATGGTTAGATAAAAAGAAATGGATTGTATTAGAACCAAGTTTCCGTTTACAGTACTATGCCTCATTTAATAATTTATCACCAGAACCTCGATTACAAGGTAAAGTAAATTTCACAAAAAAAATACGTTTCAAATTTGCCGGTGGTTTGTATAGTCAAAGTTTAATGAGCGCAAGTTCAGATAGAGATGTGGTAAACTTATTTTATGGATTTATTAATGGTCCTGAAAATTTACCGGAAGAGTATAAGGATAAAAATAATAAAACAGTATCTACAAAAGGAGTTATTCAAAAGTCACGCCATATAGTTGCCGGGTTTGAGTTGGATTTATTTAAAGGATTTGAAGTTCAGATTGAAGGGTATCAAAAATATTTTACTCAAATGGCTAGTGTAAACAGAGATAAATTATTTGATGATATTCCTGAAAATGCTGACAAACCTGAAGCCAACAGAAAAGATTTTATTATGGAACAAGGTGAAGTAACAGGTTTGGATTTTACAGCAAAATATGAAAGAAAACGCTTTTATTTCTGGGCAGTATATTCTTTAACTTATAATAATCGTTATACAGGAAATACAGCCAGTGGAGACGTATTTAAATATGCGCCGGTGTTTGACAGAAGACATAATGTGAATTTAGTTGGTACATATACCTTTGGTAAAAAACGTAATTTAGATTTAAGTATTCGTTGGAACTTTGGTTCAGGCTTTCCTTTTACACCAACTCAGGGTTATTATCCTCAGGTTGATTTTGGAAATAGTTTCAGTTATGATTATACAACTGCTAATGCTAATTTAGGATATGTGCCGGGAGATTATAACTCTCGTCGTTTACCGGATTATCACCGTATGGATATTAGCTTAAAATGGATGTATAACATTAATGAAAAAACAAAACTGGAAGTAAATGTTGGAGCGACTAACGTATATAATCGTGAAAATATTTTTTACTACGATAGAGTTAGAAACAAACGTGTAAATCAATTGCCAATTTTACCAAACGTAAATATTAGCTTTAAATTCTAAAAAACTTGGCTTTTAAAATCTATACAAAAACAGGAGATAAGGGACAAACATCCTTAATTGGAGGAACACGTATTCCTAAATTTGATATTAGAATTGAAGCTTACGGAACAGTAGACGAATTAAATTCTAACATAGGTTTAGTTCGTGATCAGGAAATAGATGAGCATTCAAAAACAATCTTAATTGAAATTCAGGATAGATTATTCACGATAGGTTCTTTATTAGCAGCTGATCCGAAAAAAAATAAAATGGTCTTGCCTCAGATTTCAGATACAGACATTGAGTTACTGGAAAAAGAAATTGATGCTATGAATGAGCATTTACCGGAAATGAAATTTTTTGTTTTACCCGGAGGTCATACTACTATTTCATTTTGTCATTTAGCAAGATGCGTATGTCGTAGAGCCGAACGATGCGTATTAAGATTAAATGAGGAACAACCGGTAAATGATTTGATCTATAAATATTTAAATCGTCTGTCAGATTATTTATTTGTTCTATCTCGCAAATTTACTCAAGATTTAAAGGCTGTTGAAACGCCTTGGAAACCTCGTGTATAATGCCAACTCCTAACCAAATAGTAAATACCATGATGGCTAAAGACTACTTTAGTCAATGGCTTGGAATTGAGGTTTTGGAGGTAAAAAAAGGTTATAGTAAACTACAAATGACTGTAAGGGAAGACATGTTGAATGGCTTTGGAATTGCTCATGGAGGAATTACATACTCAATTGCTGACAGTGCATTGGCTTTTGCCTCTAATTCTCACGGACAAAAGGCTGTTTCCGTAGAAACTTCTATTTCGCATACTATTTCATTAAAAGCAGGAGATGTAATTATAGCAGAAGCAATTGAAGAGCATTGTTCTAATAAAATAGGTATTTATACAGTTAAAATTTACACCATTTCCGAGACAGTAGCCTTATTTAAAGGAACTGTATACCGAACATCCAAAGAATGGTAGCAAATTAAACCTTTGCAGTTTTATATAGTCTAACATTAAACTTTAAAACTTTTTTTATGAAAAATGTATTCGTTTTAATGATTAGCAGTTTATTGTTAATTACAAATTTAGGATTAGCACAAAATCGGGGAGGAGGACATCCTCACCAACGAGCTAAAGTAAAAGTGGTAACAACAAGAAGCCCACAACGTTTAAATAACAGAGTTGTAGTTAGAAGAAGTATATACCGCCCTGAAAAAGTTGTGGTATATCGTCCATTTTGGGCTCCAAGAAGAGCTTATAACAGGCGTTGGGTTTATTTTCCACGACACAATTTTTACTGGGACAATTGGAGACAGGTTTACGTTTATAGAAATGGTTCTGTATGGATATATAATGCTGCCCCACCGGCAACTGTAGTGAACGTAAATATTGAAAATGAGAAACATTATGAATTAAAAGTAGACGAAGATGACATTGATGATGTGTACCAATCAAACGATGCTCATAAAACAGACTATAAACCTGAATAATTTTGTTTGTAAAGCTTTGATTTTGATAGATTTATCAATAGAAAAGATAATTTTGCAGTAAACTAAAAAAGTTCTATATTTGCACTCCACTTTTTAGCCTCTGGTTGCACGGTGCAGCGAATGCCAAAAATGATAAATTTTTTAAATAAGAAACAATG
>JAEUTR010000020.1 GCA_016787365.1 Bacteroidia bacterium | reverse complement strand
ATTTTAATAATAAGTTACAAATAAACTAAAATGCTGGGTAACCTCTTAGTTTTTATATTAATTTATGTTTTTAATTGGAACAGGAATGAAACTCATTTTAACGAATTTAATATTTATCTGTGCAAATTTGTTTAATCCGTTTCGTTCGTGTTCCTATTTTTTTATTTAATTATCAGTTTTTTAGTTTGATAATAACTACCTTCGGTTTGTATGCCAATTGTTACTCAAAATAACTTTATTGTTTATAAATCTTCTGCCGGAAGTGGTAAAACATTTACGCTGGTAAAAGAGTATTTGAAAATAGCTTTAGTAGATAAACACCAATTAAATAAAGCATATAAAGGTATACTAGCAATTACTTTTACTAATAAAGCTGCTTCTGAAATGAAGTGGAGAATTATTAAAGCGCTTAAAGAAATCAGTTTAGAAACAAACGATATGCTCAGTTCTTTAATTGCTAAGGAACTTACTATATCTAAAGAAGATTTAAAGGCTAGGGCAGAAGTGGTGTTGACTGATATCTTACACAACTACTCCGATTTTTCAATTGGTACCATTGATAGCTTTACACATCGTATCATCAGAACCTTTGCTTTGGATTTAAAATTGCCTATTAATTTTCAAATCGAAACCGATTCGGATGCTGTATTTAAAAAAGTGATTTCTACTTTAATTAATAATTTAGGTAAGGATAAATTAATTACTGATTATTTAGTGCAATTTTCTTTGGCACAAATTGAGGACAATAAAAACTGGGATCCTGAGCAAACGCTTATTGATTTTATTAAAGAAATTAATAAAGAAGGAGTAGGCGATTTAATTAATCAACTCAATCAATTTGATATTTCGGATTTTGATAGAATTAAAAAACAACTTAAATCTATCACTAAAGAGTATGATACATTTTTAAAATCACAAGGCGAAAAAGCCCTGAAACTGATTAATGAAAAGCAATTAACAGCAAATGCATTTGCTAGTGGCAGCGCTGGTATTTATAATTTTTATGCCAAACTCGCCAATTTAAAAGAAACATCAGAAAAGGAATTATTTGGTTCTAATGTGATAAAATCATTAAATAATGATAAATGGCATGGAGGTAAAGCTACTGTCGATGAAAAATCGGCGATTGATAGTATTAAAGGAGAATTAGAAAAAATAGCGAAAGATGTTTTAGTTTATTTGCGAGAAAACGAACAACGCTATAATGCTTTTAGTTTGATTTATAAAAATATATATGCGATGGGTTTAGTAAATGAATTAGCTAAACTTACTAACGAATATAAAAACGATGAAAATATCTTATTTATTTCTGAGTTCAATGAACGTATTTCGGAAGTAGTGAATAACGAACCAACACCATTTATTTTTGAACGATTAGGCGATAAGTACAAGCATTTTTTATTAGATGAGTTTCAGGATACATCTGCTATGCAATGGCAAAATATGTTGCCATTAATTGATAACTCATTAGGTAATGGTAATATGAACTTAATTGTGGGAGACGGCAAACAATCTATTTACCGTTGGCGTAATGCTGATGTAGAGCAGTTTGTGAGCTTACCTAATGTGAATGCTAGCAATAAAAATGAATTATTGCAAGAGCGAGAAGATTCTTTAATTCGGAATTTTGAAGGAAGAGTTTTAGATAAAAATTTTAGAAGTGAAAGCACGATTGTAAAATTCAATAATACCTTATTTGAATATTTATCAGATACAGTTTTAAATGAAGATTTAAAGAAAATCTATCTCAACCAAAAACAAGAACATAAAACAGATGAGTTAGGTTATGTGAGTTTAGATTTCCCTGAATTAGGAGAAGATGATACAGATACCGTTAATACAAAATTCATTTTAAAATACATTCAAAAAGCGATTGAAGATGGTTTTGCCTATAGCGATGTATGCGTTATTATTCGTCAAAACCGCCATGGAAATACCGTTGCTAACTTTTTAATAGAGCAGGGTGTTCCAGTAGTTTCGGCGGATTCTTTATTGTTGAATAATGCGAAAGAGGTATCGGTTGTTTTAGCTTTTTTAAAATACATTTCAAATCAAAAAGATTGTGTGTCGGCCTCAGTGGTTGTTAATTATTTATTAGATAAACAACTTTGTAACGAAGCGCAGTATATTACTTTTTTAAGAGAATTAAACACGTCTAAAACCAAAACTTTATTTGATATTTTAAACGAATGTCAGCTACGAGTAAATATTTTAAAACTAACGGCTTCTAATTTATTTGACGCCTGTTTAGAGATAGTTCACACACTTAAATTAAATGAAAGTAATCCTCAATACATTCGTTTTTTCTTAGATGAAGTGTTAGGATTTTTACAAAGTAATACTTCTAATATCAGTTTGTTTTTAGAATGGTGGAATCGCAGGGCTGATAAAGCTTCGGTAATTATTCCCGAAGGTATTAATGCGGTAAATATTATGACCATTCATGCTTCAAAAGGCTTGGAGTTTCCAGTAGTCATTACACCTTACTTAGCTTGGGATATTGAAAAAACACAATCTATTTGGGTGGATATTGAGGAGGAAGGCATTGATTTACCAGTGGCATTAATTAATACAACTAAAGCGGCTGATGATACAGTTTACAAACCATTAGCCGAAAAAGAAAGGCAGCAACAAACCTTGGATAGTTTAAATATGTTATATGTTGATTTCACGAGAGCGGTGGATAGATTACATATTATTTCGCCACAGTTAAAAAAGAAAAGTACCAAAAATTGCCATACTTGGTTAATTGCTTTTGCCGAAACACAAACTCAGTACGATGCAGAAAATCATGTATTAGAATTTGGTGCGATGATAAAAAATACCAAAACGCCTCACAGTAAATTAGGTTTAGAGCAATTACAAATCAAAGAATTGACATTTAATCCCAATCACGATGTTGTTCAAATAAAAGGTGCTTCAAATTATATTGCCAATGAGGAAGTGACGAAAGCTCGCGAATATGGTATTTTAGTGCATTATATTTTATCAAAAATAAAAACTAAGCACGATGTGGATTCGGTGATTGAACAAGCTATTTTATCTGGAGATATTACCAAGGAAGAATCTGAAAAAATGTCTTCGGAAATTAAATCACTATTATCAATCAATTCTATTTCTTCTTATTTTGAAAAAGGTGTTGACGTAAAAAACGAATTAGAAATTTTGACGGCCGCTGGAGATATTTTAAGACCAGACAGAGTAGTGATTTCTGAAAATAACGCTGTGGTTATTGATTATAAAACAGGAAAGAAAAACGCCCAAAAATATCATGCCCAAATGCAGGATTATGAATATGCCTTGTTAAGTTTAGGTTATAATTCGGTAAAAAAGTTACTGCTTTATATTCAGGAACAAGAAGTAGAAGTTCTGTAATCCTCCTTAATGTTCTGTTTACCGCCTGTGGTCATTACTTCACCTAATAAGTATAGGTTTGCCTGTTTTGTTCTTGTTACATTTGTTGAAACATTTACAACATTTTTTAACATTAAACGTTACACAAAAGGTAAAAATATCGTTTAGGAAACTCAAAACAAAAATAAAGTTTCCTATTTTTGCCCCCGAATTTTAAAATATATGAAGAAATTAGTTCTATTATTATTTATCTGTGGCATTTTTAAAGCAAATGCACAAGATAAATTTACGATTAGCGGTTATGCTAAAGACGCTAAAAATGGAGAAGCTCTTATTGGTGTTACAGTTTATAAGAAAAACTCTCAAACGGGAACCAGTACTAATGAATATGGATTTTATTCATTAACTCTTCCAAAAGGGCAGGATACTGTTGTGTTTTCATTTGTAGGATATAAAACCTTATATAAAGCGGTTAATTTAATCTCTAATCAAACTTTGAGTTTGGAGATGGCTGAAGAAGGAAAAGAGTTAGAAGAAGTGGTGATTTCTTCTGAACGAGAAGATAAAAACATAAAAAGTATGGAGATGAGTGTGGCTAAGTTGGATATTAAACAAATTCAAAAAATGCCTGCATTATTAGGAGAAGTAGATATTATAAAAAGTATTCAGTTATTACCGGGTGTTACAACAGTAGGTGAGGGAGCTAGTGGTTTTAACGTGCGTGGAGGAAATATCGATCAAAATTTAGTGTTAATGGACGAGGCGCCAGTGTACAATTCGTCTCACTTATTTGGTTTCTTTTCCATTTTTAATCCGGATGCCGTTAAGGATGTTAAATTAATTAAAGGGGGTATTCCTGCACAATATGGAGGGAGAGCTTCTTCAGTTTTAGATATCAGAATGAAAGAAGGGAACAGTAAAAAAATGGAAGTGAATGGTGGTATTGGAACCATATTTAGTCGCTTATCTATAGAAGCTCCTATTTTAAAAGATAAAGCATCATTTATTGTGGCTGGCCGAAGAAGTTATATTGATATTTTAGCAAAACCAGTATTAGCCAAGCAACAACCGGATTTAAAAGACGCGAAATTTTATTTTTATGATTTAACTGCTAAATTCAACTGGAGAATAAATGATAAAAATACAGTATTTGCGAGTGGTTATTTTGGCAGAGATGTATTTGGAGCCGGTTTTAAATTCAATTGGGGAAATAGTACTTCTACCTTAAGATGGAATCATATTTTTAATAGTAAGCTGTTTATGAATATGAGTGCATTTTATAGCAATTATAAATATGAGTTAGGGTTTAAAGATGAAGGCAGTAGCCAGAAATTTGAATGGACTTCTAATATTATTAATTATAGTGTTAAGCCGGATTTTACCTATTATTTAAACAGTAAAAATACTATCCGTTTTGGTGCACAAGGCATCTTGTATACATTTAAACCAGGTACAGCTATCATAACATCTCAGGATGGTAATAAATCAAATATCAGTATGGATTATCAATATGGCGCTGAATATGCGGCCTATATAGATAACGAACAAAAATTATCAAATAGGTTTACCATTCAGTATGGTTTAAGATGGTCATTTTTTAATTATTTAGGCAAGGGTACAAAGTATACTTACCGCGATACTATTCCTAATGAGAGTAGGCCTCTCGACTCTGAAGAAAAAATGGGTCCGGGAGAAACTATTAAAATGTATAATAACCCAGAACCTCGTTTAGCGGTTAATTACACCATTAATGATAAAAGTTCTATTAAATTAGGATATAATCGAATGTCGCAATATTTACATATTGTATCTAATACGGCAGCATCTACACCATTAGATATTTATACACCCGTTACCAATAATATTAAGCCTTTAATTTCAGATCAGGTTACGCTTGGATACTTCCGTAATTTTAAAGATAATATGTTTGAAACATCGGCAGAAGTGTATTATAAAAACCTTCAAAATCAGTTAGATTATGTAGATAACGCTAACTTATTATTAAATAACTATCTGGAAGCGGATTTAGTTCAGGGTAAAGGAAGAGCTTATGGATTAGAACTTTATATAAAGAAAGCAAAAGGTAAATTAAACGGTTGGGTGAGTTACACCTTATCTAAAACAGAACGCCAGGTAAGAGGTATTAGTAATGAAGAGTGGTTTTTATCTAAATACGATAGAACGCATAATGTTAATACAGTATTGATTTATGATTTAAATAAGCGTTGGAGTTTTTCAGCAAATTTTGTTTACCAAACAGGTACTCCGGCTACTTTTCCAACAGCTAAAGTTGAATTACAAGGATATGTTATTCCTTATAATACAGATAACAAACGTAATAATTATCGTAATACACCTTATCACAGGGCGGATATTGGCATTACGTATAATTTTAAGAAAAATGACACCCGTCGCTGGAAAAGCACAATTGTGTTAAGTGTTTATAATTTGTATAACAGAAGAAATGCTTTTTCAATTTATTTTAGAAATAATCCTGATTATCCTATAAACACTGAAGCAGTTCGATATTCAGTTATAGGTTCAATTATTCCGGCTATTACTTATAATTTCAAATTTTAATATAAATGAAAACTATAAAATTATTTTTTGCACTACTAACGGTTATCGGATTTACTTCTTGTGAAGATGTTATTCAGGTGAAATTAGATAAAGGTGATCCTATGATTACCATAGATGCTTTTGTAAATGACATGCGTTCACAACAAAAAGTAAGATTAACGTATTCTGATGATTATTTTAGTCAAAAACCTAATGAACCTGTTAAAGGAGCTACTGTTAAAATTAAAGATTTAACATCCGGATTAGAATATACTTTTACGGATAATAATGATGGTAATTATGTCTATAATTTAGCTACTAATGATACGATGGCTAGAGTGGGACACAATTATGAGCTAACAGTTACGCATCAAGGTTTGGTGTTTACATCTACCACACGAATGAATAGAACGGCAATGGTTGATAGTATTATATCAGAGTATAAAGAAGGTGGCGGGTTGTCTGGTATGGATCCTGGCTATGACATGTCTTTTTTAGGATTTGATATTCCAGGTGATACCATTGATTATTATTGGATTAAATCCTATCGTAATGGTGTATTTTTTAATAAAGGAGGAGATATCAATATTTGTGCAGATGGTGCTTTTGGTAACGGTGCAGATGGTTTTCCTTTTATACCACCTATTGCAGAAGGTATTACACCTTTTGGTGAAAGATTTCAAAAAAATGATGTATGTAGAGTTGAAATACACTCTATCAATCTGGAAACTTACAATTTTTTAATTCAGGTACAAACGCAAACAACTAATTCAGGTTTATTTGCTACGAGTCCGGAAAATATAAAAACCAATATTAAAAATACTACTAGTGGTAAAGTAAAAGTAGTTGGTTGGTTTTGTATGAGTGCTGTTGGATTTAAAGAAAGGTTGGTTGAGTAATTAGTTATGAAAAGTATAGTCATGCTAAACTAGCTTCAGCATCTCATTAGATCCTGAAAAATTTAAGGGAGGCATCTTTATCTGTTTTTATAAATCAATTTCATCATTTCTTCATCTTTTCTGTATACGTCTATATACAACTTTAATCCTAAGCTGTCTGCATATGCTGTATAATAACGTGTATATATAGGTAAAGGCTTTTTAATTTTTATTTTCCGTTGTTCTTGTTTAGCAAAATACACTTGTAAACTGTCATGGGTGTAATGCACGCTATCATCCCTTATTAAAAAATCAGCAAAGTCTATAAAATTCTCTAAGCGAATACATCCATGACTTTGTGCTCGAGAACTAGTTTTAAAATATCGTTTGGAATTTGTATCATGTAAATATACTCCAAACGGGTTATGAAAATTAAATTTCACAACTCCTAAACTATTTTCTTCGCCAATGCGTTGCCTAAATCTAACAGGTAAATAATCTTTAGTGTATTTTTTCCATGGTATTTTTGTGTAATCTAAAACTTTATTGCCTGCGCCCAATACTTCAAAATTTTTCCTTCTAATATAAGTTGTATCTCTTTGAACCGCAGGTAAAATTTCTTTGGTTGCTATCCTTATTGGAACATTCCAATAAGGATAAATCAACATATGATCTATTTTGCTTTTTAATATTGGAGTTTGATTTTCCGGTTTACCGCATACAATAGCAGATTGCATGACTACGGTATCTTTTTCATAAACAGTTAACCAAAATGCAGGAATATTAATAAAAGCATATTTTTCAGGAAATTTATTTTCCCAGCGCCATCGTTCCATAGTCATACAAATTTGTTGTATGATTTTTTGTCTGTTATAGGAAAGAGCCTGAATAGTATATTTTCCTATTTTTCCATCAGGCTGAATAAACCATTTTTTTTGAAGTTTATTTATAGCTCTGGCTAATTTGAGGCTATCTTTAATGATTGAAGTAGTGTCATAAAATCCTTGTTTAATTAAATTTTTTATGATTAGTTGGCGCTTTATTGTAGAATCTTTTTGACTTATAAAAGGGATAGAATCCAGTTGAAATAACATGGTATCATTAAGTATACCTGCCAATTCCTTTTTCAACATTTGATAATGGTAGAATTTTGGTTCTAAAGAATCGAAAGCCGCTTTTATATCGCCCGTTTTATAACCACTAACCAACACACTATCCCATCCTTTATCCAGTTTGTTAAAATTGGTTTGTAAAAGCAAGCTATCGGCATAAAACCTGCCTTTATTTAAATGTGCTCCTATTAAAAAGTAGGCATCGCTTAATAGTATGTCCGCTCTTACGAGTGAGGTTACATTAATTAATTCTTTTTTTGAATGAATGGAATCAATGTTGTTTTTGATTTTACTAAAATGATATTGGGATGGAATTAATCCATAATAAATACTTTTTTCTATCAGAGAGAGTAAACTATCACCTTTGGCATTGATGTTTGAATTGTTAAACCATAAAAGATGATTTGTATATAACGGTTTGAAGAATTTGTAACATGAAAGAAAGGTAGAATCAATAGTTAATGTGCTATCTTCTTTGTTTAAGTAATTTGTTAGGAGTTGTTCTATCTCTTTATTTAAATCCTGTGGGGCATTTACTTTAACAATTTTAATTTCTTCTTTGGTTTTGGTTGAACAAGAAGAAAAGATAAATAAGTTTATCCCTGCTAAAAAACAAAGCCCTATCCACCATCTGGCGGATAGGGCTTTATGTTTATCCATTATCATATAAGTTATTTACTTACATTAAATTTTCCTGTAGTTAGCGTTTGATTGTTTTTATCAATAACACGGTATAAATAGATGCCACTTGATAAATTATAAGTGTTCATTTTAGCTTTTCCTGCATCAAATAATTCGGTAGATATAATTTTACCAGTAATATCGGTTGCAATTATTTTATGTGCAGTCAAATTTGCAGTATTAAAATTAATCAGATTTGTAGTCGGGTTAGGAAATACAGATAATGCTATATCAGATTTTTCATTTTCGTTTACACTTACCAACTGATAATTATTTTGAACTGTCACAATTGTTTGAGTACTTGTTCCTCCCAATGTAGACTGAATAGTGGAAGTCTGAATTGAATATATAGGAGCTTTTGATGAACTGATAGAATAGTAATCGTATGTTACTGTGGTTACAACACCTGTGCCAAGGCTAAGTGTTGCATTTAAGGTTTGAGAGGTAGTTAACTGAATAACATCGTTAAATGTTTTTAATGGAAGTACTAGTGTGCCAGTACCGGTAGCATTAACACTGGCATTACCTGTAAATGTTCCATTAATAGCACCATTTATAGAAATCGTACCACTTGGAGTAGAAGTTGTACTGGTACCAAGACTCATTGGATATATTGCATATAGTGAAGGATTATTAAATACCAATGAAATATTAAACCCAGCAATAACAATATTGCCGCCATAATACTTTAAGTTTGTTGCGCTTGAATTATAATAAGCAATATCTGCAGTTGAAGATGCAACTGCTACATTTGATGCAGGATACAGAGTATTTGTTGGTAACGAATTGGAAGTATTGTAGGTTTTTAATGAATGAGTATTTGTAGGTGTAAAACTCCAAACAGCATCAGCGCCCGTTGCACCAGCTACTACTCCTGTAGAATCACATTGTGTGGTTTGATATGGAATATTTCCCCATGCAGGCGCATGATTAGTGAAGGTAAGCGTTTGGGCATTTGCTCCAATACTTATTAAGGTTAATATTGAAAGTAATGTTTTTTTCATGTGATTGTGTTTTAATGGTTTACCAAATATATTTAATTAAAAAATGGTTTCA
>JAEUTR010000016.1 GCA_016787365.1 Bacteroidia bacterium | reverse complement strand
TTTTTAATAATTGGCGCATGTGTAATGATGTTTCATCAAATTCTTCTTCAGATTTTTTCTCTTCAGAATCCAACGTAATTTTTTCATCAGAAAACAACATGAAATGGTATATTAAAATTTTAGCAGCTTCTTTTAAAGCTTCTTTCGGGTGGATAGATCCATCAGAAACGATATCTAAAATTAATTTTTCGTAATCCGTTTTTTGCTCAACACGGTAGTTTTCAATCGTGTATTTTACATTTTTAATTGGCGTGTAGATAGAATCGATGAAGATAGTACCTTGAGGCGCAGAATTAGTTTTATTTTCTTCTGCAGGAACGTACCCACGACCTTTATCAACTGTTAATTCAATTTTTAATTTAACGTTACTTTCGCAATTAAAAATTACTAACTCGGGATTTAAGATTTGAAAACCATTAGCAAATTTACCGATTTCAGCAGCAGTAAATTTTTCATTTCCTGCAAAGTGAATTACGATTTTTTCTACATCGTGATTATCTAATTGTTTTTTAAAACGAACTTGTTTTAAATTTAAGATGATTTCAGTAACATCTTCTACAACACCTTTAATTGTTGAGAATTCGTGATCAACACCTTCAATTCTAACGCTAGTAATAGCATGTCCTTCTAATGAAGATAATAAAATACGACGTAATGAGTTACCTATAGTGATACCGAAACCTGGTTCTAACGGACGGAATTCAAATTGTCCTTCAGTTTCGGTAGAGTTAATCATAACAACCTTATCTGGTTTTACGAAATTTAATATTGCCATTTTATTAATTTATATAGGTTAAAAAAAAATGCTAATTGCTATTATTTAGAGTACAACTCGACGATTAGTTGTTCTTTAATGTTTTCCGGAATTTGAGAACGTTCTGGTACAGAAATAAATTTACCTGTAAAAGAAGTTTTGTCAAAATCTAACCAAGAATATTTATTTACAGATCCTGATAAAGAATGAGTAATTGCTTCTAAGGATTGAGATTTTTCACGAACACCTACAACATCACCAGCTTTTAAAGTGTAAGAAGCGATATTTACAACGTTTCCGTTTACAGTAATGTGAGCGTGATTAACTAATTGACGGGCTGCTCTACGAGAAGGTGCAATACCTAAACGGTAAACAACGTTATCTAAACGAGATTCGATTAATTGTAATAACACCTCACCAGTAATTCCGTGTGCACGAGCTGCTCTATCAAATGTTCTAGCAAATTGCTTTTCTAAAATACCGTAAGTATATTTTGCTTTTTGCTTTTCCATTAACTGGATAGCATATTCTGATTGTTTTGCACGTTTTTTACCAGCACCGTGTTGTCCAGGAGGGTAATTTTTTTTCTCTAATGCTTTATCTGGGCCAAAAATTGGCTCTCTGAATTTTCTTGCAATTTTAGATTTAGGACCTGTATATCTTGCCATTTCTTTATTTTAATTTCTGTTATTACTTTTTTATTTTGTCTGCCTAAAAACAGTTGACTAGCAACGACGTTTTTTAGGAGGACGACAACCATTGTGTGGCATTGGAGTGATATCAATGATCTCAGTAACTTCAATTCCTGAAGTTGCAATTGTTCTGATTGCTGATTCTCTTCCTGCACCCGGACCTTTTACATATACTTTTACTTTACGTAAACCTAAGTCAGCTGCTACTTTAGAGCAATCTGCAGCCGCTAATTGAGCAGCATAAGGTGTATTTTTCTTAGAACCACGGAATCCCATTTTACCAGCACTAGACCAAGAAATCACTTGACCTGCAGAGTTAGTTAAAGAGATGATGATGTTATTAAACGTAGCGTTTAAGTGAGCTTCTCCAACTGCTTCTACCTTTACTACTCTTTTCTTAGCATTAGCTTTTGAAGCTGCTACTGATGATTGTTGTTTAGCCATTTTAATTAAATGCTTATTTTATTTATTACTTAGTAACTTTTTTCTTGTTTGCAACGGTTTTACGTTTTCCTTTACGGATACG
>JAEUTR010000595.1 GCA_016787365.1 Bacteroidia bacterium | reverse complement strand
AATAATACAAAAACTCTGACTGAACTTGAAAACTCAAAACATAATGCAATTAATCTCACTTCGCTTAATACAAAATTGTCAGTTGTTTTAAGAAATTAGTTTAGCTGTTTAATGACTTAATAAAGTTTTTTTTATGATTATAATCACATTTATCTAACTACTGAAATATTACATTTGTATCGAAAACCAAAAAGCATAGTGAAACAAGTAGTAATAATAGCATTAATTTGTGGGATTTTTACTCAGTCTATTGGGAAACTTGTGCTACTCTCAAACTATCTAATAAATAAAGAATTCATCATATTTAATTATTGTGAAAATAAAAGTAAGCCAAAATTACAATGTAATGGAAAGTGTCATTTAACAAAGCAATTAAAAGAGCAAGAAAAACAAGAAAGCTCTTCAAAAGATAATTCAAAAAGTGTAGATGAAGCGCAATTTTGTTCTGAGTACGATCATACTATTTTACCACGATTTGTATATGTATCAATTTCCGCAAATTGGACTTACCTAAATGGAGAAACAAATAACACATCTCCTTCTATTTTTCATCCACCTACAGTATAACTCAAATTTCTTTTGGCAATCATCCACTCTTTATTAGGAGTTGACTGTAACGCCACAACAATTCCTTTATTATTCAACTAAAACAATTACTCTGTAACACTGTTGCCGATTGATTGTATATAATTAAAAAATTTATTATGAAATCAATATTTAAAATGCTAGCATTAGTAGGCATAATCGCATTTACTTTTTCTTGTAAAAAAAACAACACAACACCTGATGAAGAAACAGGTCCCACTTCAAATCCTACAGCAAATCTAATACAAATCGGAGAAACATATATCATCGGAGCAAAGGCTAAAGCTGTAATATATTCTACTAAGCCTTTTGAAACTGGTTATAACGAAATTTATGTTGCTCTCTATGATTCT
Organism: Bacteroidia bacterium; assembly: GCA_016787365.1. Lineage (GTDB taxonomy): Bacteria > Bacteroidota > Bacteroidia > B-17B0 > Aurantibacillaceae > UBA4416. Next base: position 3,291 of record JAEUTR010000595.1, on the reverse strand, counting down.
GTAGACGGTTCTAGATTATCAAACGGTCATTTTGATATTATGCCTATGATGGATATGGGAACTATGCAACATAGCTGCCCAGTTGAAAATACACAAGACACAACTACAACAAATGGTTATTTTAAAACCGCTGTCATTTTTTCGATGCCAGGAACTGCATCTCAATGGTCACTTAATTTGAATTTTCATAACCATAAAAATGGTCTAGATGGAGTTGGAGCTTTGGGTGTAAATGTTATTTCTAGTTCTCCCGCAAGATTTAAGAGCACTGTAATAAGTCTTGATAGTAATTCGTCAGTATTTATTTCATTAGTAGGCCTTTTAAATCCACAGGTAGGAATTAACGATTTTGAAATTACTCTTCATAAAAAAGCTAATATGATATCATTTCCTGCAATTAATAATTATTCTGTTGAAATTGTTCCAGAAATGCCAAGTATGGGACACGGCTCTCCTAACAACGTAAACCCAATCTTAACATCAAATGGTCACTATGTAGGTAAAGTTAATTTTACAATGACAGGTTTGTGGAGAATAAATTTGAAATTGTACAAAAATGGAACACTTATTAGTAGTGATCAGTATTTTGAAACAACATTACAATAATGTTTCGATTTTATATAATAGCTATAACAATTTTTTTTCAGCAGAGGTTATTAGGGCAAATAACTCCTAGTGACTCTGCTGTTAAATCAGTTCAATTGGAAGAAGTATGTGTTTCTGAAGATAGTGACAATGCAAATCAAGCTTTTGACTTTTACAAAAACAGTAAATTAGCAAGTACTGAAGATATTTTAAGTAGAATGCAGGGTGTTAATTTAATTAAAAGAGGCGCTTATGGATTAGAACCTACTTTACGAAATTATAGTACTGGACAATCTAATGTTACAATAGATGGTATGCGCATTTATGGTGCTTGTACTGATAAAATGGATCCCGTATCTATATACATTGAACCAGCCAATTTACATTCTATTCAAGTAGCCCATGGTGCTTCTGGCGCATTAGATGGAAGTACAATTGGAGGTCAGATTGGAATGAAACTAAAAGAGCCGACATTCAGTTGTCATTCAAAATTAAACGGACAGTTTTCTCAATCCTATTTAACTGTAAATAATGGTTATAATTCATCGCTAACATTACAGCAATCTTATAAAAAAGTGGCTTATCGTGTCAGCGGAACTTTCAGAAAAGCTGATAATTATAGGGCAGGTTCAAATACTTTAATTCAACACTCAGAATATCAAAAATTAAACACTTCTGCAGCTATTTCATTTAAAATAACTCAATCTCAAATTTTAAAGTTAGATTATATTGGAGATTGGGGAAAAAACATTGGATATCCTGCATTACCAATGGATGTGGGGACTGCATCCGCACAAATATTTTCTCTAGCTCATCAACTTGAACTGAGAAAGGGTTATTTTGCGAAAAATAATCTTAAAATTTATTACAATGATATTATTCACCAAATGGATGATACACGAAGAATTGATGCGCCCATGCATATGGACATGCCTGGCTGGAGCAAAACATTTGGAGCATTTAATGAATTGTTTGGTAAAAATAACTTTAAACTTCGGGTAGATTATCATCATGTTTATACTAGAGCTGATATGACTATGTATCCCTCTGGAGAAGCTATTATGTATATGCAAACGTTACCCGAAAATTATTTAAATGACATTGGAATAGCGATCAATCAATCATTTAATTTTAAATTTAAACAACAACTCAATATTAATGGTAGAATAGATTATTACAATCAATATGCATCTAAGGGAATCGGCTCAAAACAGTGGAAAGTATATAATACAGATGTAACTGAAACTAAAACTGATTTTCTGAAAAATTTTAATCTTGTTTATAATAAAAGGGTTAAAGAAACAATTACAGCGCAATTTAGCGTTGGGTACGGAGAGAGAATACCTACTAGTAATGAGAGATACGGGTATTACTTATTTAATAGACAAGATCAGTTTGATTACATTGGTAATCTTAAACTTAAGCCCGAACAATCTTATCAGATGGAATTGTTATTTAAGCAACAGTTTAAAAAAGTTGAGTATTCAGTGAATTTTTTCTATCATCATATTCAAAATTATATTTATGCCTATCAGTTAGTTGGATTTAGTCAGATGACGATTGGTGCTTATGGATTAAAAACCTATAAAAATATCGATTATGCAACTAGTCAGGGATTTGAAGTAAATTTAAAAGCAAAGATTACAAGTCAGATGTCATATATAGCTAGTGCGAAATATATTTATGCGCAAACTGATGAAGGGTCTCCTTTGCCTTTAATTCCTCCTTTTAAATTACAGCATGCTTTGCGCTATAACTATAAACTTTTTCAGTTTCAATTTGAACATGATTTCGCTGCTACTCAACGCCGAATTAATAGTGATTATGGCGATAAAGTCACACCATATTTTAATCTATATAATTTCAGAGCATCAAGAAATTTGAGAATAAAATCTACCGTGCTACAACTTACAATAGCTTGTGAAAATATTTTAGATGCAAATTATAGAGAGCATCTTGATATTGGCGGTATACCAAGATTTGGACGAAATTTTTTAATGAATTTAAGTTTTATGTTTTAAGTCTTATTTACTTAATATGACTGTCATTTATTATATTTCTAATGATTTTTTTCTTTGAGAGAGCACCATTAATATGGTGCCTGAGAGAAGTAATAATGATACTCCAAAAAGAGTTTCGTTTACATATTTTACAACTATGTAGCTGAAAGCTGCCACTCCTTGAACACCTAAAACTAATTCATTCAAAAATATCCCTATAACAAATACACTAAATCCTATAGTAGTGAGTGTATTAACTGAAATTAATTTAAAAGTATATAAAAATGAAAGAATGAATACTGAAATGACTGCTAATAAAACTAAGTGTAAATAAGCAATAACTATCGGTCTAAATCCAAATGCAAGATCGCTTACTGCCGGAATAGTGGAGCCTAATTGTAATAATAGTTTTATTGTAAATGCAATTCCAACAAATAAAAATAGATAAGTCTGAAATTTATTTAATGTGGTGCCTCCCAACTCAAGAGCTATTTTGATGGCTTTGACAATCTTTATCCATGCAAATACTTGTATAAAAGCAGCAATTACAACAATGATATATAGCCAAATAGGTAATTTTGCCCATAATGTTGATAGAAAATAGGCAGGAACAAACGACATATAAAATAATTTAAAAAACTCTTTGTCGTATTTGAACTGAGGAAATATTGTATTGCATTCGCTAAAAAATATACCAAGACATGAG
>JAEUTR010000655.1 GCA_016787365.1 Bacteroidia bacterium | reverse complement strand
ATTTTAATTATTGACGACGAAAAAGCGATTCGCAGAACCATTAAAGAGATTTTAGAGTTCGAGAAATATAATGTTGATGAAGCAGAAGATGGCCAACAAGGTTTGGATATGGCATTGAAAGGAAACTACGATGTGATTTTAAGTGATATCAAAATGCCTAAGTTAGATGGTACGGAGTTGCTAAACAAGTTAATGGCTCATGGAACAGAATCATCATTAATTATGATGAGCGGACATGGAAACATTGAAACAGCAGTGGATGCTGTGAAAAAAGGTGCTTTTGATTATTTAGCCAAACCAATTGATTTAAATCGCTTGTTGGTAACCATTCGCAATGCAATGGATAAAACTACCTTGGTAACAGAAACAAAAATTTTAAAAAAGAAAATTGGTAAGTCTTATGAAATGATAGGCGATTCAAAAGCCTTGAATAATATCAGAGACATGATTGAGAAAGTTGCACCTACAGATGCTCGTGTGTTAATTACAGGAAGTAATGGTAGCGGAAAAGAATTAGTAGCTCGTGAAATTCATAACAAAAGTAGTCGTGCTAATGCGCCTTTAATTGAAGTGAACTGTGCTGCTATCCCAAGTGAGTTAATTGAAAGTGAATTGTTTGGACATGAAAAAGGAGCGTTTACAAGCGCTGTGGCAACTCGTAAAGGTAAATTTGAGTTAGCAGAAGGTGGTACTATTTTCTTAGATGAGATTGGTGATATGAGTTTATCGGCTCAGGCAAAAGTATTACGTGCTTTACAGGAAAATAAAATCACAAGAGTAGGGGGAGATAAAGAAATTAAAGTAGATGTGAGAATTATTGCCGCTACCAACAAAGATTTAAAAAAAGAAATTGAAAAAGGTGAATTCAGAGAAGATTTATTTCATCGTTTAAGTGTTATTCCTATTCAAGTTCCATCTTTAAATGATCGTAAAGAAGATATTCCTGCATTAGCGGAACACTTTATTAATTTGATTTGTACGGATTACGGAATGCCCATGAAAACAATTACTAAAACGGCTTTAGCAGAACTACAAAAGAAAGATTGGACCGGAAATATCCGTGAATTTAGAAACGTGATTGAACGTCTAATTATTTTATGCGGAAAAGAAATTACAGATAAAGACGTAAAACAATTTGCTTAATTAAAAATTATGTCAGTTCGAGCTGTCACCCTGAGCGGAGTCGAAGGGCGAGAACAAATAATTTTGTAAAAAACAAAACAATGCAAAAAACTACCGAAGCAGATTCATACTACAATAACCTTGAAACCATGAGTATTCAGGAATTATTAATGAATATGAATAAAGAAGATAAAACAGTTCCCTTAGCTGTTGAAAAAGCAATTCCTCAAATTGAAAAATTAGTGGATGTGATTGTGTCTAAAATGCAACAAGGCGGACGCTTATTTTATATGGGTGCAGGAACAAGCGGACGATTAGGAATATTAGATGCAAGTGAATGTCCACCAACTTATGGGATTGCACAAGGAATTGTAGTTGGATTAATTGCTGGTGGAGATACTGCGATTAGAAAAGCCGTTGAGTTTGCAGAAGATGATGTGAATCAAGGTTGGGCAGATTTACAAGCATATAAAATCAATTCAAATGATGTGGTGGTTGGTATTGCGGCTTCAGGAACAACGCCTTATGTGATTGGTGCATTAGAAACCTGCAATAAAAGTAATATTGAAACAGGTTGTATTGTATGTAATAGCGGTTCGCCAGTAGCTGCTGTTTCTAAATATCCAATTGAAGTAGTTGTTGGTCCAGAGTTCGTAACTGGTTCAACCAGAATGAAATCGGGTACAGCGCAAAAGTTGGTGCTGAATATGATTTCTACTTCGGTGATGATTAAGTTAGGGAGAGTAAAAGGAAATAAAATGGTGGACATGCAACTGAGTAATGATAAGCTAGTGGATAGAGGAACCCGAATGGTGATGAAGAACACCGGTTTAGAAGATTATGAAGTAGCTAAAGCATTATTGTTGAAACATGGTAGCGTAAGAAAAGCAACCGAAAGTTTAAATAAATAGAATATTGATTGGAAATTGAATCAATTCCTCCTTTGAAGGAGTTGGCCGAAGGCCGGAGGATGTTTTGAAGAATAAAATATTACCATATAATCCTATTTTGAAAGATTTAGCTAAACAGCTACGTCAACAAGGGATTTTAAGTGAGGTTTTATTATGGAAGAAAATTAAAAACAAAAGTTTAGGTGTTGAGTTTCACAGACAAGTGCCTATTGACAATTATATAGTCGATTTTTATTGTCATGAATTAATGTTGGCAATTGAAGTAGATGGAAATAGTCATATGAATTCTGAAACTCAAATAAACGATCTGATAAGACAAGAAATTTTAGAAAAACTAGGCGTTATTTTTATCAGATTTAGTGATTTAGATATAAAGAAAAATATGAATGATGTGATTCGTTGTTTACAAGCAAAAGTAGAAGAACTAAAAGAAACTTGACATCTCCCGCCCTTCGGGCACCCTCTTCAAAGAGGGAATAGAAGAAACTCAAGATCGAAGTTTAAACTTCAGGCAGAAAATAAACTAATTCCTCCTTCGAAGAGCTTGTCCCGAACTTGATTCGGGAAGGTGTCCGTAGGACGGAGGATGTAAATAGAACATAAACAGAATAAAATGTCAGAACAAAAAAATAACCCTTTACACGGTAAAACTCTTCAAGCAATTCTTGAAGCATTGTTAGCTCGTTACCGCTGGGACGGTTTAGCCTATCATATTGATGTGAATTGTTTTAAAGAAAATCCGAGTATTAATTCGAGTTTAAAGTTTTTACGTAAAACACCTTGGGCTCGAAAAAAAGTGGAAGACTTGTATATTCAAATGATTGAAAATCAATAACTTTTATATTTGCCAAAAAATGTTATTTGGGTGATAGTTGTATTATTCAACTATATCTTTGAAACAATAATTCATTTTAATTGTATTATATAAACTAAATTTAAAACCAATAAAACTATGTTATTAAACAAACTAAAAACGATTACAGGTGCAATTGCCATTGCAGCTCTTACAACAACTTCTTTAAGCGCACAATTAAAAGTGCCTGCTCCAAGTCCTTTACAAACAGTAAAACAAGCCTTTGCTTTATCAGATATTACGATTGAATATTCCCGTCCTAGTGCAAAAGGTCGTGTAGTTTTTGGAGATGTGGTTTCTTTTGGAAAAGTATGGCGTACAGGTGCAAATGGTGCTACTAAAATCACATTTGGTGAAGATGTAAAAGTAGAAGGTACAGAAGTAAAAGCCGGTACTTATGCTTTATACTCAGTTCCTAATAAAGATAGTTGGGAATTGATGTTATACAAAGATTTAACTTTAGGTGGTAATGTTGCTGATTATAAAAAAGAAGATGAAGTGTTACGTTTTACTGTAAAACCAACATCTTTAACAGAAAAAGTAGAAACGTTTGAAATTAATGTAGCGGACATTACTTCAACTTCAGCTAATATCGAATTATCTTGGGAAAAAACCCGTGTTGCTTTTAAAGTAACGGCTGACATTGATTCTAAAATAATGAAAACAATTGAGTCTACAGTTGTTAAAGATAATCGTCCTTATTTCCAAGCAGCTTCTTACTATTATGAAAATGATAAAGATTTGAAATTAGCGACTGAGTGGATTGACAAAGCTATTGCAAATAATCCTAAAGCGTATTGGGTTGTATTATTAAAAGCTAAAATCCAATTTAAAGCAAAAGATTTAAAAGGTGCTGCAGTTACGGCTGAACAAGCAAAAGCTTTAGCAACAGCTGATCAAGATGATGCTTACATTAAAATGGCAGATAAAATCATTGCAGATTGTAAAAAATAATTTGCTATTTATTTCATATTTAAAATCCCGCTTAATGCGGGATTTTTTATTTATAATTTAATGTGAAATATACAGTAAGATGTAATACTCTGTCAGTTCGAGCGAAGTCGAGAAGCGTTTTATATGTATGTTTTGTAATGTTCTAGACTTCGCTCGAACTTAGATCTAATTCTATTTTTAAATAACTGTTCGCTTATTCATAATGAATTGAATGCAATAAGCAAATCCCATTACCAGTAAACAACCTATCACGTTTAGCCACAAAAAAGCCGTTAAATCAGTTATCCAGGCATATACAATAAATGCTTCGGCAATTAAAGCCGCATAAAAAACTGCTGTTCCGCTAATCCGCTTCATATAAAAGGCTACTAAGAAAATACCTAAAATAGTTCCATAAAATAAAGAACCTAAAATGTTGACCGCTTCAATTAAATTCCCAACTCGACTGGCATAAAAAGCCACCATAATACAAAACAAACCCCAGATAACGGTTGTCCAACGTGATGCAGACAAATAAGATTTGTCTGTTTCTTCTTTTTTAAATAAGCGTTTATAAAAATCAATAATGGTGGTTGATGCCAATGAATTTAAGCCGCTAGCCATCGAACCCATGGATGCTAAAAAGATGATGGCAATCAATAAACCAACCACACCAATGGGCAATTGAGTGGTGATGAAATTTAAAAATATGTAATTCGTATCATTTACATCTGCTTTAGGATTATTTTTTTGCATCAAAGCAGTTGCTTCTTTTCTAATAGCATTACTTTTTTTATCAGCCGCTTGCACGTTTGTTCTTGCTGTATTAATCGCTTGCTCATCTTCACTGTGAATCGCTTCTACAAGTTTATTAACTTCGGTTTGTTTCTCTGTATGAGCAATTACATAGGCTTTTTCTAATTCTTTGAAATCATCTTTGTATTCGCTGTTTTGAATACTACTAACTTCTACTTTATTGAAAAATATGGGAGATTGATGAAATTGGTAAAACGTAAAAACGAGAACACCAATTAATAAAATAAAAAACTGCATTGGTATTTTTACCAAGCCATTCATTACTAAACCTAAACGACTTTGCGCAATGGATTTACCTGTTAAATAGCGTCCAACCTGCGATTGGTCGGTTCCGAAATAGGATAATTGTAAAAAGAAACCACCAATAATTCCTGACCAAATATTGTATTTATTATTTACATCAAATTTAGTATCAATGGCATTGAGTTTATCCATTTTACCAGCAATGTGCAATGCATCACTAAAGCTGACATTATCAGGTAATAAATGAACAACCATATAAGCGGCTAAAAATAACCCTGCAAAAATCACACTCATTTGAAATAATTGTGTGTACGATACTGCTTTTGATCCACCATAAACAGTGTATGCAATGACGATTAACCCGTTTAAAATGATTGTATAGTTTATGTCAATATTTAAAATGGTTGACAAAATAATAGCTGGCGCATAAATGGTAATACCAGTGGAAAGTCCGCGCTGCAATAAAAACAGAAAAGCCGTTAATGTCCGTGTTTTATTGTCAAAACGTTTTTCTAAAAATTCGTAAGCAGTAAATACATTGAGTTTATGAAAAATAGGAATAAACGTTATACAAAGCACAACCATGGCTAATGGCAAACCAAAATAAAATTGTACAAAGCGTAAGCCATCTGTATAACCTTGTCCTGGAGCCGACAAAAACGTAATAGCACTTGCTTGAGTTGCCATAACCGATAAACCAACATGATACCATGGTAATTGCCTGTCGGCTAATAAGTACCCTTCAATGTTTTTTGTATGACGGCTTTTCCAAACGCCATAACCAACGATAGATAAAAGTGTAATACTTAATATGATCCAATCAATAAAACTCATCTATAATGTTGGGTAAATAAGTAAAGAGAAACAATAACGGCTAATAATACACCAATGACTAAAGCATAAACGTTATGCCATGATTTTAAGATTGGTGATTTTTCTTCTTCTTGTTGATTCATTTTTTGTTTATCTAACGCAGATGACACTGGTTGTTATGATTAAATATGATTTTAGTTATTTTGTTGAGTTTAATTTAATATAGATTATTTTTTAAGATAGTGTAATAGGATAAAGTTGAAATGTCACTTCGAGCGTAGTCGAGAAGCGCACTATATTTAAGCTCCGTAATGTTCTCGACTCCGCTCGATCTGACAATCAGACCTTATTTGTAACATTGTTTTTTATCATTCAAATCATATTAAATCTGTGTTATCAGCGTTCTATTAATTATTTATTCTCAGGTAAACTCAACAAATTCACAAACAAACGGTAAGCACCCGGAATACCAGCTGGCAGCTCTCTAAAGAAAACTAAACCTGTGTACACAAAATTTCCTTTTCCGTATTTTCCAATAATCAAACTGCCGTCACTTGACTTTTCGTTAGGGTCGTTCATTGTAAAAATAGTTTCATATTGTTTATCAATTTCGGTAGCAAAATAAATGCCTCGTTCCTGAATCCATCCATCAAAATCTTTTTGAGTAATTTGATTAGGGAAGTTTAATGCTGAATGTTTTTCGTTACTAAATTTTACTTCTGCTTTTTCGTTAGTTACTCTATCTCTCGAAATAGTAAAAGGGTAGGGGCCAATATTTGCTTTCACTGGTCCAATACGGTTGTTGGTATTATATTGTACAATTAAGTTACCGCCATTTTTAACGTATTCCATTAATTTTGGATAATGAACTTGCAATCTATCATTAGTATTGTAAGCACGTACACCCGATACAATCGCATTGTATTTTGATAAATTGTCGTTGATTAATAACTCATCCGTTAATATAGTTACATTGTAGCCAATTTGTTTTAATGCAGCCGGTACATCATCTCCGGCACCAGGAATATAGCCAATGTTAGTCCCCGTTTTCTTTAAGTCAATATTTACTAAACCAGCTTCGGCATCACTTAAAATAAATTGGTAAGGAATATGATCGTACTCAATACGCTTGATAGATTTATTGTAAGTAGAATTGTTAATAGTGACTGAGGCTTCTATTTTTCCATCCTTTGCATTTTTATCTGCAATAATGGTTGCCTCAATAATAGCTTCGTCACCTTTGTTTGCTAATTTGAAATCAGGATTTTTAATTGAAATATTCCATCCTGTGCTTCCTTTTAATTCAAGTTTGCCATTTGTATTGGCTGCATTTGCTTTAACAGTAATAGAAATAGTTTTTGGAGTGGCATCTGTAAATACAAATACTTTTTCAGGAATATTAACCGTTGCAGGTGGCAATATTTCAAACGGACGATAAATCTCGCCTTTTACAGGATCTGTAAATTTATATACTAATGGGCGTTCAACTTTTAGGTTCAAATCTAAAATAGAAATATTAAAAATCACTTTTGTTGTAGATTCATTTTCTGGTTTACCAATTAAATCAGAATTAGTAACCGTATATAAACCAATATCGTGTTTTTGATTTAACCAATAAGGATTTGAAAATACTAATGAAGACGATAACTTTTCTTTACGTTTAAATGTATATAATTCATTTGCTTTTAAAACTAATGCAGTTGTTGTGTCGCTGCTTAAATAAGAAATACTATTTAGTTTCATATTGCTTTTATTACGATTTACGACTTGTGTGGTAATAGCAACATCTTGTCCAGTTATGCCTATATAATCAGCCGTTGAAGCCTCAAGCCATAAACCTGAACAAGCTAGTAACAAAGCTTCAGTCTCTTTTAATTTTTGTTGTTTCCAGTATTTTAAATTAGTGTTTGATTCATCTAATGCTTGAATTTGTTTGTAAATAGCAACTAAATCAGCAACGCTGTTTTCGGGAGTTTGAGGGTTGTATTTTTTAATACAATCATCAATTGATTTTTGAATTTTATCTTGTCCTTTAAACTTTGTCCAAGTTGTATTAATGCCTTCAAACAAATCTGTTGAAACACTATCGCCTTTTAATAATTTAAAATATTCGATATTAGAACCACGTTGTTTAGCAGAACCAAAGCCTTGACTTTTATGACAAGAACGACTTTCCGCCGCAATTTCGCCGTAACTTTTTCCTAATAAAGGATTAAACACGCCTACATCTATTTTTAACTGATTGGGAGCAGTAGTATTAGTCGTCCCAAAATTAAAAGTATTCCAAAAAATGCGTTTGGCTTGCCATACTTGAACAGATTTTAATTGTTCAGGAAAACGTTTAGGGTCGGCTGCTGCATCAAATGCCTCAACGGCTAACATAGCAGAGGCAGTGTGATGCCCATGTCCGCCTTCACCAGTTGTAGGAAAACGACAAATAATCACATCGGGTTTAAATCTTCTAATCGTTAACACGACATCAGCCAAAATACTGTCTTTGTTCCAAATGGAGAATGTTTCTTCAGGATTTTTAGAATAACCAAAGTCATTAGCTCTTGTAAAAAATTGTTCAGCACCATCCGTTCTTCGGGCTGCTAATAATTCCTGTGTTCTTATTAATCCTAATAATTCACCTTGTTCTTTACCAATTAAGTTTTGCCCGCCATCGCCTCGGGTTAACGATAAATAGCCCGTTCTTAATTTTTTTTCATTTGCTAAATAGCCCAATAAACGCGTGTTCTCATCATCAGGATGCGCCGCTACATAAAGTACACTCCCTACAGTATTGAGTTTTTTTAAACCTTGAATAATGTCGGCAGAGTTTTGAGCGAAATTTGATATATATCCAAATAAAGGAAGAGCAATAAGTAAGAATTGTTTTTTCATATACTTTTAATACAAGATTTTGAAGATAAGAATTAATGTGTCAATTAAAATAGTTATCAATTGTTAAATTGAACCTTATGTAAGACAATTTAAAGCCTATTTTTGTTTACGGTTTAAAATATGACCTTAATATCACCTTATCAATCTTATAATGAATGACCCTAAAATACTAGTTCTGATATCAAAACACATTTCAAAAGAAGAAACTTTAGAAGAAAAAAATGAGTTTAATAATTGGCTAAATGAAAGTAAACAAAATGCCATTGTCTTCGAAAAAATAAAAAATACCTGGTTGGGAATTGAACAAAAACCAACGCCCTTTTTTAAAAGATTTACTAGAACTTATTTAACTAAAGCCGTTGTTCAAAACACTATCGGTAATTTGATTGGTTTTGCAGTAGCCTTGCTGGTTAGTAATTCCTTTACTCATTATGTTACAGAGCGAAGAAGCATTCATAACTTGTTTGGTATTGCCGGTAGAAAAAAAGTAGTTGTAAATGATATGCCCGAATGGTTTCAATATGGAGTTTCTGTATTATTAGGCTTTTTTGTTTTAGAGGTTATCAATCACTTTTTTGAGTCTAAAAAACATATTCTGGTATGGAATTTTATAAAAGATAAAATCCATAAAAATTAAATCTTATTTTTGCTTATAGCAATGAAACAAGTCTTTAACATAAACGAATATATAGATGGTATCTTATCTTCTAATATTACCTATGTGAGTAAGGCTATTACTTTGGTTGAATCAACTAAACACGAACATCAGGAGCAAGCTCAGGAAATTATTAACGCTATCATTAAACACAGTGGCAATTCCTTTCGTTTAGGAATTACGGGCGTTCCAGGAGTAGGGAAGAGTACTTTTATTGAAAGCTTTGGATTGGAAGTCATTAACCGCGGACATAAATTAGCGGTTTTAGCTATTGACCCTAGCAGTCAGTTAAGTAAAGGAAGTATTTTAGGAGATAAAACAAGAATGGAGCAATTATCTATTCATCCTAAAGCCTTTATTCGTCCCTCGCCAAGTTCTGGTAGTTTAGGAGGTGTAGCTCGTAAAACCAAAGAAAGCATTATTATTTGCGAAGCTGCAGGATACGATTATATATTTATTGAAACCGTTGGAGTAGGGCAAAGCGAAACGGCTGTTCACCAATTAACTGATTTCTTTTTATTATTAATGTTAGCTGGAGCAGGCGATGAATTACAAGGAA
>JAEUTR010000645.1 GCA_016787365.1 Bacteroidia bacterium | reverse complement strand
GACAGGATATAATTCCAAAACCTAACGCCGCCGTTCCTCCAAATACGAGTTGTTTTTTCTTCTTTGGCAGAAAATTCAAAACTTGTTCTCTTTTATAAGACGGGGAGTTTTGTATAAAAAAAGTATCACAACTAAGATTTTTAAAATACACGTCTTTTCTTTCTTTATTTTGTATAATTAAATTTTTAATCTTATTATTATCAATAAATTTTAAATATCCAACTGTATTTTCTGTTAGCTCTAATGATAATAAAGTTCCTTTTTTATACATGCTTCCACTTAAAGCAATCGAAATTGGATCAACATAAATATATTCATCATATTTATTAAAAAATAAATGAATTTGTAATTGCAGTTTTTTATAATAGAAACTTACTTCTAGTTTAAATATAAAGGGGAATATTTTTTTGAGTATTATTAGTAGTCTTCCTATTCCAAACAATCTTTTTGCATAAGCTACTTTATCACTATCAATTTTATGAAAAACATTGGTTTCAAAACAAAAAACACGAGAGTTAAAAAACTTATTTAATTCACTGTTAAGTTGTAGAGTTGTTGGAGAATAAGCTATATGCTGATCAGGAAAAATAATGATTATCTTTTTTCTTCTTTTCATTCCATCATTATTTTTGCCAATTCATAAAAACTAGTCATAGGTTTCCATCCCAGTGATTTTATAGTACTTGGGTTACTTTGTAATATATTATATTCAGGTTTAAAATCAGAGTTTTTTGTTACAACATAATTTTCCCAGTTTAATCCTTTTATTTCAAAACAATTAATCAGCCATTCTTTAATGCTGTAAATTTCACCTGTTCCTATTGTTGATTCCCAGACAACATCCTGGTTTACTAATGTATATATTGCTTCAGCAATATCTTTCGCATAGGCCCACTCTTTTTTTACATTTATATCTCCCAATTCTAATTTCTCTGTTGTTTTAGTCCCTATTGATTTTATAAAATCTGTTGTTAGCTTACTGATATGATGATGCTTTCTATATGGGCTTTCATGATGAAACAGATATCCAATATATGTTTGTATCCCTAGGCTTCTGTAATATCTAGCAGCATAAACCGAATGTATACGTGCAACAGAATAAGGACTATTTCCTTCAAATTCATCCGTTTCTTTTATCGGCACTCCTACATTTTTGAATTGCACTCCACTACCTGTTATAAACACTTTAGTGATCGGAGAGTATAACTTAACACTTTCCAAAACATTTAAAGTTCCTGAGCTAATGGTTTTGTGATTTTCAAATAAAACATTGTGTCTGGTTGTTGAATTAGCTGCTAAATGGAAAATGTAGGAGGGTTTTTCGTTTTTTATTAATTCAGAAACAAACTCATAATCTCCTATATCGCCAACTATCCATTCGCCCACGGACCTAGAAACGCCTTTGACAACAATGTTTTTTGACTCCAAGATTTCTTTTAGATAAATACCATCCTGACTATTAATACCGAAAATTATTGCATTCATTATGAACTTCGCACAGTGTTAAACCAATGTTCATTTACAAA
>JAEUTR010000620.1 GCA_016787365.1 Bacteroidia bacterium | reverse complement strand
TACTGAATTTACACCTTCATAGTGTCCATAAATTCGGTTTTCTCCTTGTTGCTTAGCCCAACGACCATTACCATCCATGATAATAGCGATGTGTTGTGGTACTTTATGTTTATTTATTTGTTCGGCTAAATTCATTAATTTTCAGAACCACGAATTTACACTTTTAGTCGATATATGGCAAATATTAGAGGTAATTCATCTTAAAATGTGTTAATTAAAATAACACGGCTTTGAGTATATTCTATACTAAAAAATCTGATGACATTTTCAAGAATTCCTGAATTACCCTACATAACTATTTGTCTGAGAATAAATGAATGTAATAAGATAATTAAATAAAAAAATCCCAAACTAATTCGGGATTTTCTGTGGAGAATACCGGATTCGAACCGGTCGCCTCTTCACTGCCAGCGAAGCGCTCTAGCCAAATGAGCTAATCCCCCAATACGAAGTTAGAATTATGAATTTAGATTCATGCTTCCAACTTCGTAAATAGTAATTTAAAGCTTCGCTTTAATCTCAACCATATCGTAACCTTCAATGATATCATCAACTTTAATATCATCAAAACCGTCAATATTTAAACCACATTCGTAGTTAGCTGTCACTTCTTTTACATCGTCTTTGAAACGTTTTAATGACCCTAATCCACCTGTAAATAAAACAATACCGTCACGAATTACTCTCACTTTAGTATTACGCATTACCTTACCATCTAGTACATAAGCACCTGCAATGGTTCCAACTTTAGTAATGTTAAATACTTCACGAACAACGATGTTGCACACAATTTTCTCTTCAAATTCTGGAGCTAACATTCCTTCCATTGCCGCTTTTACCTCGTTAATGGCATCGTAAATAATTGAATATAAACGGATGTCAATCTCTTCTGTTTCTGCTAATTTACGAGCTGTAACAGATGGACGAACCTGAAATCCAACAATAATTGCATTAGATGCACTTGCTAACATAACATCGGTTTCACTGATGGCTCCAACTGATTTATGAATAATATTAACCTGAATTTTCTCCGTAGATAATTTTAATAATGAATCTGATAAGGCCTCTATAGAACCATCCACATCACCTTTTACAATCACATTTAATTCTTTGAAATCTCCTATCGCTAAACGACGTCCAATCTCATCCAATGTAATATGTTTTTGAGTACGGATACCTTGTTCACGTTGTAACTGTAGACGTTTATTAGCTAATTCACGTGCTTCTCTTTCATCACTCATTACGTTAAATTTATCTCCTGCTGTTGGCGCTCCATTTAAACCTAACAACTGAACCGGAATTGATGGGCCCGCTTCTTTAATATTAACGCCATGCTCATTGGTCATAGCTTTTACTCTACCACTATAACAACCCGCTACTATAATATCTCCAATACGCATGGTTCCTTTTTGAACAATTACGTCTACTACGTGACCACGTCCTTTATCTAATTTTGCTTCGATTACAGAACCTGATGCTTTAGTTTTTGGATTAGCTTTTAGTTCTAAGATCTCAGCTTCTAAAACAACTTTCTCAAGCAATAAATCAATGTTTTTGCCCATTTTAGCTGAAATCTCCTGACATTGCACTTTACCACCCCATTCTTCTACTAAAATATTCATAGCGGATAAGGCTTCGCGAATTTTATCAGGATTTGCCCCAGGTTTATCAATTTTATTAATTGCGATAATCATCGGTACACCAGCTGCCTGAGCATGATTAATAGCCTCTTTTGTTTGAGGCATCACACTATCATCAGCTGCAACCACAATAATTACAACATCGGTTACTTTAGCACCACGGGCACGCATCGCTGTAAAAGCTTCGTGACCAGGAGTATCTAAGAACGTAATTGATTTACCGCTTTCCATTTTTACATTATAGCTACCAATGTGCTGAGTAATACCTCCGGCCTCACCAGCTAGAACGTTAGATTTACGAATGTAATCCAATAATGATGTTTTACCATGATCTACGTGACCCATGATGGTAACAATTGGTGGACGCTCTACTAAATCATCCGGATTTTCAGCTTCCTGTTCTTCAATTGCTTCCTGAACTTCAACACTTACAAATTCTGTTTTGTAACCAAATTCTTCGGCAACAATAGCTAAAGTTTCAGCATCTAAACGTTGATTAATCGACACAAATAAACCTAAGCTCATACATGTAGAGATAATTTGTGTTACTGATACATTCATCATTTGAGCCAATTGATTAGCCGAAACAAATTCTGTTACTTTTAATGTTTTCTTTTCTAAGTCTGATTGCTCTTGTTCATCAGCCATTTTCTCTCTCACATCATCACGCTTATCTCTACGATATTTAGATGCTTTTGATTTAGAGCCTTTATTACTTAAACGAGCTAATGTTTCCTTAATTTGTGCCTGAATTTCGACATCCGTTAATGCAGGACGTGCCTCACGAGCTGCAGGTTTTTTTGCACGCGGATCTCCATATTTTTCTTTAGCTCTGTCTTTTGCAATTTGAGCTTGTTCAGTACCAACTTTTTTAATTTCTTCCTGACTCATGCCGCCTTTACGAATACGCTTACGCTTTTTCTTATCGGCTAGAGAACCCGGACCTGTACCAGGTGTCGCTTTTTTAGTTTCTTTAATAACAGGTAATTCAATCTTACCCATGATTTTTGGTCCATCTAATTTCTGATAAACCGTTTCGTGAAACACTTCTTTCTGTTCTTCCGGTGCTTCAGCAATTTCAGGTGTTTCAACAACTATAGGCTTTACTTCAACAGCAGCCGCATCTTCTTCTTCTTTTTTCTTCTTGCTTTTGGTTGCCTTAGCTGCTTTTTCTTCTGCTGCTTTTTCGTCCTCTTTTTCTTTCTTAGACTTCTTATCCGGTTTTGTTTTTTGATTTAATGAACTTAAATCTACTTTTCCTAAAACTTTTGGTCCCGAAATAACATTGGCAGATTCTGTTACTTCAACAGTTGGCTCAACTGGTTCAGCAGGTTGAGAAGCTTTTAATGCCTCTGCTGCTTCTTTTTCAGCTTTTAATTTTGCAAGCTCTTCCGTTTTTCTTTTTTCCTCGGCTGCTTTTGCTGCCGCTGCTGCTAATATTTCTTTCTCACGAAGCTCCTCTAACTCACGTGCTTTAATTGCCTTTGTATCTTCAACAACGATAGATTCGCGTTTTAATTTACTAAGGCTTAAGCCTACATGTTGTGCTTCTTCTTTGGCAGATTTATCTCCTGAAAATTCTTTTGATAATAAAGAATATTCTTCGTCACCAATTTTAGCATTGGGATTATTTTCTACCGGGCGACCTTTTGCAGCAAGAAACTCAGTAATTTTCCCTAGGGACAAATTAAATTCCTTTGCTACTTTACTTAATCGCATTGTTTTTGCGTCTGACATATTGTATATTTCCTCGTCTTTTATGTATTCAAATTTTGCTTTTTTATTTTTTAAAAGAAAGCTAACTTTTAAACTTAACTATAAGTTAATATAATATTCTAGTCCTCAAACTCAGATTGTAATACCTGTTTCACATCTTCAATCACGTCTTCGGTTAATCCTGTT
>JAEUTR010000614.1 GCA_016787365.1 Bacteroidia bacterium | reverse complement strand
AACACCGATGAACAACACACATATATTGATGCGGCAAAATCAAGAGGTTACGATGTATTATTAATGGATTCGCCATTAGATTCACATTTAATCAATCACTTAGAAAGTAAATTAACCAACACGCAGTTTGTGCGCGTGGATGCTGATACCGTTGAAAAATTAATTAAAAAAGACGATGGGCAAGTAAGCAAATTAAGTGAAGAAGAACAAAACACTTTGAAACCAATTGTGGAAGGTGTAGTGGCTAAAGAAAAATATACGGTAACTTTTGAAAGTTTAAGTGAAACAGATTCACCCATGTTAATTACTCGCCCTGAGTTTATGCGTCGTATGAAAGACATGCAAGCCATGGGTGGCGGAGGTGGTATGAACTTTTACGGTTCGATGCCTGATATGTACAATTTAGTAGTAAATGCAAACCATCCATTAATTAGTAAAATATTAGTGGAGAAAGATGCTGCTAAACAAAGTCAGTTAGCAAAACAAGCAGCCGATTTAGCTTTGTTATCTCAAGGCTTATTAAAAGGTGAAGAGTTAACGAAGTTTGTGAAGCGCTCAGTTGAAATGATTAATTAATGTCAGTTCGAGCGTAGTCGAGAACAAATGAAAAACATCTCGACTACGCTCGATGTGACAAAAAAGTTTTACCTTTATATAAAATAAATCACATGGAAAATCAAAACCCTGAAAACCAATTAAACATCGAACTTTCTGAAGAGATTGCAGAAGGCATATATTCAAACCTTGCTATTATTACGCATTCTCCAACTGAGTTTGTGGTTGATTTTATTAAAGTAATGCCGGGAGTGCCAAAAGCAAAAGTAAAATCACGCATTGTATTAACACCTCAACATGCAAAACGCTTAATGAAAGCTTTAGCAGATAATGTAACCCGCTTTGAGCAAATGCATGGTAAAATAAAAGACAGTGAAATGAATGCCTTACCATTAAGTTTTGGTGGGCCAACAGCTCAAGCTTAATCTTTTATAACATAGTATAAAAAATAAAACCTCTCAGAAATCTGAGAGGTTTTTTGTTAAGCTATTTACACATCATACTGAACTTGATTCAGCACGAGTACACTATTTCAGTCTTATATCACTAATTTTTTATAACGTGGACGTTTTGGCTCAACATTCCCTAAACGTTTTTTACGATTTTCTTCATATTCGCTATATCCGCCTTCAAACCAGTAAACCGAACTATCACCTTCAAAAGCTAAAATGTGCGTACATACACGGTCTAAAAACCATCTATCGTGACTAATAATTACCGCACAACCTGCAAAGTTTTCCAAACCTTCTTCTAATGCACGTAATGTATTTACATCTAAATCATTGGTAGGCTCATCTAATAACAATACGTTACCTTCATTTTTTAAAGCCATCGCTAAATGTAAACGGTTACGCTCTCCGCCAGATAATACGCCAACTTTTTTTCCTTGATCACTTCCACCAAAGTTGAAACGAGAAATATAGGCTCTGGCGTTCATTGGTTTACCACCTAAAGCAATATTATCTAAACCACCGCTTAATACATCATACACCGTTTTGTTTGGATCCAATTCTTTATGATTTTGATCGACGTATGAAATTTTTACAGTTGGCCCAACTTTAAATTCACCAGAGTTAGGTTTTTCTTCTCCCATAATCATTCGGAACAAGGTTGTTTTACCGGCACCGTTTGGCCCAATAATACCAACAATTCCTGCAGGTGGCAGTTTAAAGTTTAATCCTTCATATAATAATCTATCTCCAAATCCTTTTGATACATCAATGGCTTCAATTACTTCATTACCTAAACGCGGACCATTAGGAATGAAGATTTCTAATTTCTCTTCTTTATCCTTAATGTCTTCGTTCATCATTTTATCGTAGTTATTTAAACGGGCTTTTTGTTTCACACCACGTCCTTTTACTCCCTGACGAACCCAATCTAACTCACGCGCTAATGTTTTTTGACGTTTAGATTCTGTTTTCTCTTCTTGTTTTAAACGATTTCCTTTTTGCTCTAACCAAGATGAGTAATTCCCTTTCCAAGGAATACCTTCTCCACGATCTAACTCTAAAATCCAACCAGCCACGTTATCTAAGAAATAACGATCATGGGTTACTGCAATAACAGTTCCTTTGTACTGTTGTAAATGTTGTTCTAACCAATCAACCGATTCAGCATCCAAGTGATTGGTAGGCTCATCTAATAATAAAATATCTGGTTCTTGTAATAACAAACGACATAAAGCCACACGACGACGCTCACCACCCGATAAAATTTTGATCGGTGTATTGCTTTCCGCACAACGTAAAGCATCCATAGCACGTTCTAAACGAGAATCCAAATTCCATAAATCATGTTGGTCAATTAATTCTTGTAATTGCGCCTGACGATTAATTAACTTATCCATTTTATCCGGATCATTTAATATTTCTTCGTCCATGAATTTGTTGTTTACCTCTTCAAATTCATTTAAAATATCTACATGTTTTTGAGCGCCTTCACGTACTACTTCAATAACTGTTTTGTTTTCATCTAAGTTTGGCTCTTGCTCTAATAAACCAATGCTATATCCAGGTGATTGGTGAATTTCTCCTAAGTAATCTTTATCAATACCCGCCATGATACGTAATAATGATGATTTACCCGAACCATTTAAACCTAAAACACCAATTTTAGCTCCATAATAAAAGGAGATATAGATATCTTTTAATACTTGTTTTTGTGGTGGATGTATCTTAGATACATTTACCATACTGTAAATAATTTGTCTTCCTACTTCTGACATAATAAAAAATTTGAGGGTATAAAGTTAGCAGAAAAACCCAATAAATAAAGGCGTAAAATAAAAAAAAGGAACCTATCCTTTAGGAAAGTACACTAAATGTTTTTCATTATACATTCTTATATATTTCGTAGCAAACTCTTTTTTCTTTTTTTTGCTTAACGACCTATATTCTTTATAAATTACTTCATCTCGTTTTAAAAATTCTTCTAATTTTTCAACACTAAACTGAGCCACCTCTCCACTATAAAAATCAAATAAATATTGTCTTATTTCTCTGGTTTTAGCAGCCGTACTATTCATTGGAGCATTCATAAAAGGATCGTATCCCGGAGAATAACTCAATACCTCAACCGTTCCTATAAAATTACTGATAGCTCCAAACACAGGAATTCTAAAGAAAAAATTTTCCTGATTAATAAAAATAATATTGTTCTGACAGTACCCCCAAACCTGTTCGGTCTTTACCTTAGTTGTAGATCCATCTCTATCCGTAAATTCAATGAATTCTTCCTCAACTACTTTTGTATAAAAGTCAAGCTGATCCTTATTTATTTTGGTGTTAATTTTTTCTTTAGGAATTGGCCAGTTGTATCTGAAATCCTGGTAACCTATATACAAACCTTCATATAACCTAAAATCTTTCGTATAAGCTATTGAATCCTGAGCCTGTATTTGACAACAAAATAGAGAAACATAAAAAAACAAAAACAATCTAAATTGCATATTGTAAATATCTAAATTATTTGTAATTTAATCGTATAAAAATTATAGTATGAGATCGTATTTTGCTTTTTTTATTTTATTGGCTTTTTTGCAATTAAACGCTCAATCTGTATTTAACGCAGATTTAATTAAAGTAATTGAAACTGATAAATCTGATAAAAAAATACACGCCCTTGTACTCGTAAAGCCCGACACTAAAGTAGATTTCTCTGCATTTACAAATACAACATTACATTATCAGGCGGGCAATATTTATTCCATTACAGCTGATATCCAATCTATCAAAAATATCTCCAGACAAACAAATGTTGTGAGAATGGAATACTCTAGACCTCACTTACAATTAATGGACGATACCAGTAATGTTAAAAATAAAATTAATCCCATTAAGCAAGGAATGCCTCCTTTAACACAAAGTTATGATGGCGAAGGTGTTATTGTGGGTATTATAGATTCAGGAACTGACTTTAACCATCCTGATTTTAAAGACGTGAATGGTCACTCAAGAATTAAACATTTATGGGATATGACAAAGCCCGTAGCAGCAAATACTCCAACAACTTTTGGATATGGACAAGAATGGAACAACCAACAGATTGATTTAGGGCAATGCACACATACTGACATGGCTCAATATGGGCATGGCACATTAAGCTCCGGGATTGCAGCAGGAAATGGATATTCTGTAAATAAATATGCCGGCGTTGCGCCAAAAGCAGATATTATTGTAGTTGCTTTGGATTTTAATAAACCTGGATATATCATTTCCGATGCATTGCAATACATCATTACAAAAGCGCAGATATTAAATAAGCCGGTTGTTGTAAATGCAAGTGTGGGTGGTTATTATGGTAGCCATGATGGAACAGATCTCGAAAGTCAAATTATTAATAATTTAATTGCAAACTCTCCTGGCAGAGCATTGGTAGCATCATGTGGAAACTGGGGATCAGTTCCCTTTCATGTCGGTTATCAAACTACAAATACAGATACTAATTTTACATGGATAAGAAGTAATTCATCCTCTATTGATGTGTCAGAATACGCTGACACAGCTCAAATAAAAAATGTAAAATATAGTATCGGTGTTACCAATTTAAATTTGATTGATTTAGGGAATACTGCATTCAGGCCTTACGACTATGCTCTAAATACAATTAAAAGAGATACAATATATAATAACAATCATAGAATTGGGATTATAGAAAGTATCGCAAGTATTAACTCTTTTGGTGTTTACGAATTATATCTATCCATTAATCCCGACAGTGTAGGTTATTTATGGAGTATTTCTCACACAGGTGCCGGAAGAATTGATTCATGGAATTATGAATATGTTACCGGAACTATGCCTACCGTATCAGAATATCCAAAAATAGCTTACTATAAAATGGCAGACACCATACAATCTATCGTAAGTGGCTTTCAATGTAGTAATGAAGTTATTGCAGTTGGTAATTATATTAACCGTAGTCAGTTTATTAATGTAAATGATAATTTACAAACTAAGGCTGATGTACCCGGACAACTTCATGTAACCAGTAGTTCTGGACCTACAAGGGATAATAGAATTAAACCAGATATTTCTGCCACAGGCGATTGGATTTTAGCTCCATCCCCATTGGCTTTATTATTAAGTTTATCTGCCACCTCTCCGCAAGTGGTTGCACAGGGTGGTTTTCATGTTACCGCAGGTGGAACATCGGCATCTAGTCCTATTGTTGCTGGATTGGCAGCATTGTATTTTCAAAAAAATCCAACCGCAACCAATCAGCAATTAAAAACAGCAATTATCAATTGTGCCTATCAGGATTTTTTCACAGGCACATCACTCCCAAATAACAAATGGGGTTATGGAAAATTAAATGGATTTGCCACGATGACTTGTGGCGAAATTCTTGAAAACATTAAGGTTATAGAAAATGCTGAAGGGATTCAGGTATTTCCACATCCTTTAACTAATGAGACAAATATTTTATTTTCAAATTCAGAAACAAAAAAAATAAAACTTTACAATTCATCAGGACAGCTGGTATTAGAAGATTTATGTAACGGCCAACAATATCTTCTAAAGAAAGCCGATTTAGCTCCAGGGTTATATGTATTATTAAGTGAGGAAAAAAATATTACTTATAAGATAAAAATTATTATTTTGTAGCTCTTTAGCCGGTATAATTTAACATTAGCTACACACTAGAATAAAACAGGATACGTTATATAAATACAATATGAAAATTTTGGGTTACATACTTTTTTGTTTTTTGTTCTTAACATCTTCTCTGTTTTCACAAACAAAAAAGAGAAACTTCAGACAGCACGAAGTTGGTATTATGATAGGCGGAGCTTATTATCTTGGCGATTTAAACTCCCGAAAACACTTTTTTTTAACACAACCGGCAGCAGGTTTGTTTTATAGATTTACTCCAAATTACCGCTACGCATTCAGAGGCGGTCTTAATTGGGGAAGTGTTATGGGCGACGATTCTCAAAGTGACAATGAAGATCAGCTTCAAAGAAATTTAAATTTCAAATCACGCATCATTGAGTTTAATGCCATTGCCGAATTTAATTTTTTAGAATACCGAATCAGCAACGACAAATATAAATTTACTACCTTTTTATTTTTAGGTTTAGATGTTTTTACATTCAGGCCACAAGGAAGATTAGGTAATTTTTGGATTGATTTACAATCATTAAAAACAGAGGGACAAAGTAAAGGTTATAGGTTAACTCAGATTGGAATTCCATTTGGTATTGGCACAAAAATAAATGTATCAAAACAAGTAGGTATTGGTTTGGAATGGGGTCCAAGAAAAATATTTACTGATTTTTTAGACGATGTAAGTGGTACTTATCCCGACACTGATTTAACCCCATTCGAAAGTATTAACGGAGCAAAAATGTCCGACCCCTCAAAAAATGCAGGAAACAATGTAAACAAACAACGCGGGAATCCAAGAACAAAAGACTGGTATTTCTTTTTTGGAATTACATTAAACATAAAGCTTAATATGAAGGCTCCGCCATGTCATGCCTATGATCATTAATAAAATGCATGCATGTTTTATTTTAAACCAAGTATCTAGTATTTTATTAATACCGTTAATTATTTTTTCTTAGATTTTGCTTCATTCCAGGTTTTATATTCATTTTGTTGCTCTGGTCTAAAAGCGGGCATTCTTCTCAAAGGTTCACAAGGTTTTAAAGTAGCATAACAATCTGCGGGAAGTTGCTGGTATAAAGCTGTTCCTTTGGTTTTCCAAGCAATCATTTCATCACTCACGTCTTTTACAACTTTAGCAGGATTTCCAACTACAACTTTCCTGTCTTCAATAACAGTATCTGCCGGCACAAAACACAAAGCACCTATAATACAATTGTCGCCAATCACACAATTGTCCATAACTACAGCATTCATACCTACTAATACATTTTTGCCTACAGTACCACCATGAATAATAGCGCCATGGCCAATATGAGCGGCTTCTTTTAACAAAACCGTTGTTCCTGGAAACATATGAATAGTACAATTTTCCTGAACATTGCAACCATCTTCAATGATAATTTGTCCCCAATCTCCGCGAATAGCAGCACCCGGGCCTATATATACATTTTTACCAATAATAACATTGCCAGTAACCGTTGCATTTGGATGCACAAAGGAAGATTTATCAATAACTGGTTTATAACCATTGAATTCGAAAATATTTGCCATAGTATTTATTTTATTTCGCAGTAACCGCCATTTACATAGCCACTGGAATCTTCATAATCATTTTTACAATTAAAAAGTGCTGTATCTTTTGTTTTTTCTTTATACGAATGTGTGTATTGTTGGATAACATAACCTCTTCTATCCGAATAACAAGCGCAATCATAATTTTTCTTACATGAAAAAAGAAAATTTGCAATAAAAAATAAAAAGATACTATTTCTCATACATAATTTATATTGAATTGATTTTAGCTTAAGTCTTAACAAGCATTTCTTTTTTTAAACTGTTTACCCAGGTCAAAGCACTTTCTTCATTGTTAAACATTTTTGAAGGAATTTTTGGTTTATTAAATGCTATAAAAAAATTAACTAATAAACGCATAGGTAAAGAATTGACAATAAATGCATCAGCATAACGGTATTTTGAATAATCACTTTCTGCATAAAAATTTCTTGCCTCAAGTGTTGAGTCATAGGATGCCGTCATGTCTACAATAGCAAAATATTTATTAGGCATAGTTAATTCAACTGCCTGTTTTAATAACTCTTCCATTTCCGGCTGACCTAAATTCACTCCTTCTTTCATTTTCACAAACAAAATTTCATCTTCGAAAGACAAAAATGCAACAGGTGTATCTAACTGCTTTTTCATATTAATTACGCTAAATGTAACAAAAAATGAAATACATTTTAGTCTTCCTAAAATTCGCTTTTCAGATGGAATTTTATTTCAGGAAACTTAGTTTGGGCCATTTCTAATAACCAAGCTGATTCTGCTAAAAATACTAAACGATTTTCTTTATCATAAGCTATATGATTGGATTTGTCAACCAAAAACTCATCCAGTTTTTTCTTATCATTACATTCAATCCATAATGCTTTGTATAAGTTAACGGAATCATAACCACAGGAAGCATTATACTCCGATTTTAAACGATGTTGAATCACTTCAAACTGTAATGCTCCAACCGTTCCAACAACTTTTCTGCCATCTGCTTTTTTAGTGAATAATTGTGCTACACCTTCATCCGTTAATTGCTCTAAACCCTTTTGCAATTGTTTGGTTTTCATCGGATCAAGATTGGTGACATACTTAAATAATTCCGGAGAAAAACTTGGTATCCCTTTAAAATTAAACTTAACTCCTTCTGTTAATGTATCTCCAATTTTAAAATTACCGGCATCATACAATCCAATAACATCGCCCGGAAAAGATTCATCAATCACCGATTTTTGTTGCGCCATAAATGCCGTTGGATTACTGAAACGCATATCTTTTCCTTCACGTACATTGTAATAATATTTATTACGTTCAAACTTTCCTGATACAATACGCAAAAAGGCAATTCTATCACGATGCTTAGGGTCTAAGTTTGCATGAATTTTAAAAACAAATCCACTAAATTTAGGCGACTCAGGTTCAATATGTCCTGCAACATCAGTATCCCTGCCCTGAGGCGTTGGAGCAATTTCTACAAAACAATCCAACAGTTCCTTGATACCAAAATTATTAACCGCACTACCAAAAAATACAGGGCTCACATTTGCTTTTAAATATTCCTGTTTATCAAAATCATCATATACTCCATCAATTAATGTAATGTCATCACGTAACTGGTTCGCAAAATCTTCGCTAATATATTTTTCAATTTCAGTATCATTTACATTATCTAAAACAACACTTTCTTCAACTGTTGTTTTACTATCTCCCTGAAATAAAGACAATTTTTTCTCGTATAAATTATAAACTCCTTTAAACGATTTGCCAATACCAATTGGCCAAGTTAAAGGACGTACTCTGATTTTTAATTCTTTTTCAATTTCATCTAATAAATCAAAAGCATTTTGCCCTTCACGATCCATCTTGTTTACAAACACAATAACAGGTGTGTTTCGCATACGACAAACTTCCAATAATTTACGGGTTTGAGGCTCTACGCCTTTCACACAATCAATCACCATAATTACACTATCCACTGCGGATAGTGTACGATAAGTATCTTCGGCAAAATCTTCGTGACCGGGAGTATCCAAAATATTTACTTTAAAATCCCTGTAATCAAAAGCCATTACAGAAGTAGAAACCGAAATACCACGTTGTTTTTCGATTTCCATAAAATCGGAAGTGGTTGATTTTTTTATTTTGTTTGATTTTACTGCACCAGCCGATTGAATAGCACCACCAAATAATAATAATTTTTCAGTTAAGGTTGTTTTACCGGCATCCGGATGGGCAATAATGGCAAAAGTTTTTCTTTTATGTAATTCTTCTATAAAACTCATTGAATTTGAAATAAGGCTATAAAGATAACCTTTTTTAAGAGATACAGAATACCAAAGCCTTTAGAAAGGATAACCAATACCAAAATTTAAAATAGCAGATTCTCTGAGTGTTTGTTTTCCAAATACCAACCGTTTTACTTCCGGAAAAGAAGGATCGTATATTCTCATCGCACCATCTAACCTTAAAACAAAAAAGCTAAAGTCGTAACGCAATCCAAAACCGGAACCTATACCCAACTCCTTATAAAATTTATCCACCTTAAATTCTCCGTTTGGTTTATTGGGATCATTGTAAGACAGCCAAATATTTCCGGCATCCATAAACCAGGCGCCATAAAAAGATTTAAAAATATGAAATCTGTATTCTAAATTGGTTTCAATTTGAATATCTCCAATTTTATCATAACGGGCAGTTACATTTTCGGGTTGAGAATAGCTTCCCGGCCCTAAAGTTCTGGCTCTCCATGCCCTGTTACTGTTAGGTCCACCTCCAAAGAAACTTTGCTCATATGGCAACGACGATAAGTTATTTAAAGGTTTACCAACACCACCCGCAATACGGTATACTAATTTCCCCAGTTTTCTAATTTTAAAATAAAATCGATAATCCACATCCAGTTTCACAAATTGAGAAAAAGGTATACCTGTAATTAAATACCTTCCTAAAGTATCCTGAACCTGATGAGTTGCAGAATATAAGCCGCGTAAAATATTTCCTGAAGAACTAAGCGTCATTTTCAAATACATTAAATTTCTTTTTTTACTTAAACTTTGATTGTTATAAGTTGCAGAAACTTTAGAAATTGTAGTAATATGATCCTGAAAAGAGTTTAATAAAAAGAAGTCGTTTGTAGCTAATAAATCTGAATTGAAACTATTTGATAATTTTGCTTTAACACTGTACACCTCAAGAGGAACAACATCATAAAAAAACAATCCTTTACTATTATTAAACTTAAAACCATAAGATACATTTGATATGATACGGCTGTAATCCGGACTCGACTGATAATTAACCGACAGATTTAATATGGTTTTTGGCTGAACAAAATAGCGCTTCTCACTTACATCTTTTTTATAATAAAATAAAGTAAACGGAAATAAAGGTTTAGGAAAATAAATGCTTAACTCCGGTCCAAATTGAATGGTATTAAAAGAATTTTGCACATTGTTTATGGTTGTGGCTTCCTGAGTTTTATTGAATTGTTTTTGTGCCATCAACGACCCTTTTAATTTTAACTCTACAAGCTCTGCACCTTTGAATGCATTTTTGTTTTGGAACACTAAGCTTCCGGCTATACCCAAGTTACTGTTTGTATTTGTTCCCTCTGTTTCAAGTGTGATGGATTGTTTTACAAATGGCTGACCAACAATATAACAATCCAGCTTATCTGAGAAATAAGGGTTTTTAACATACTGAATATAAACACTCTTAAATACTTTTAACGAACTCATTCCCTTATACGTTTCCTGAGCTAAATTTTGTTGGTAAAGCTGGCCCGGAGAAATAGAAATATCGCGCGTTAGATCTTTTTTTCTGAATTTTAGTTTATTGTTATGTAAAATTTTAAGTCCGTTGTACTCAACAGTATCTTTCATATAAACATCATTAGCCTTTCCTTTAAATTCGGGAATAACTTCAGGAATAACATAAACATTTTCTATATAATAACGTGGATGATTTATATACACCACAGAGTCGTTAGATTCGTTGAACGATTTGGAAAACATTTTAATGCCAACTGTAAGATTTACATTTTGCCCGGCTAAGTTGGTATCAATCAAATAATACACATATTCGGGTGCAAAATAAAAATAACCGTTGTTTAACTGACTTTCAGTAATTCTATCTCTTTCCTTTTGAAAAACATCTTCATCATAAACTGTATTGTGTTTTATTAAAGTAGACGTTGTATCATTTAAAATAAAATATTCTATCAGTGGATCTTCAATTTTGTAATTAATATTCCGGATATAATAGGGCTTTGATTTTGAAATAAAATAATACGACTTAGCACGTTTATTTTTCACATCCAATACCAAGCTATCACTAACTTCTGAATCAAAATATCCTTTTGAAAATACAAATTTCTGGAGTTGATTTTTAGTTATTTTAGTAAGAAAGGTATCCAAAATCACTGGTGGTTCCCCTGCTTCTAAAACACTTTCTCTGAATGTAGGCTTTTCTTTATTTTTAAGTCTGGGTTGTTTTGGCGACTTGCCTTTAGCTAATCTTTTTTCATTTTTTCGATTACTTTTCTCTATACGTTTAGCATTAATTCTATCAAATTTCAAATCTCTTTTTTCCTTTTTTTTCAGCATTTTTTGCTGGTCGACCTGATTATATAACCATAAATTAAAACGTACAAATTTCAATATTTTACGATTTGGTTTTTGTCGAATAAATGCTTCTAATTCAGCATTATCAATAGATGTTTCGTTTTGTTTAATCACATTTTTACTCAACAAAAACTCATTTTCTTTCAAATGCTTGTTTATATTACAAGAACTTAAAAAAATAAAACATACAAAACAAACCCGATATATTTTTCGTGTTTGCTTTAAAATAGTTTTAATATGCTGTATATAGGTCAAATGGTTTACTTACATTTATAGCCTACTAATTTAAGTTTAAAAAATGATTAGTAAAAATCAGATAAAACATATACAATCTTTACACTCTAAAAAAAACAGAGAAGAAGAAGGCTTGTTTATTGTTGAAGGCATTAAACTGGTTACGGAATTTTTACATCACCAAAAAATTAAAGTAAAAGAAATATTCGCAACAGCCGATTATCTAAGTAACAACAAAGATATCATTACAAAAAAACAGATTTTATTTACAGAAATAAATACTGAAGAACTTAAAAAAATTAGTCTTTTAAGTACTCCAAATCAGGTATTAGCTGTTGTTCATAGCGTTATTCAAACATTAGATACAGATGCATTAAATACTGCCCTTACATTATACCTAGACAACATAAGAGATCCCGGAAATTTGGGGACCATTATACGTATTGCTGATTGGTTTGGAATTAAGCAGGTTATTTGTTCTCCCAGTACAACGGAATTACACAACCCAAAAACCTTACAGGCTAGCATGGGTGCAGTATTACGCGTAAATGTAGTGACTACAGATTTTGAAACCATTATTAATCAATGTTCTCAAATACCAATTTATGGAGCAGTTTTGGAAGGAGAAAACATCTATACTACTTCATTAAAAAAGGGATTAATTGTTATTGGAAATGAAGCTAACGGAATTTCAGATGAGGTACTAAAGCACATTAACCATTATATTACAATCCCCGCAGCTAATAGCAATGGAAGTGAATCGTTAAATGCAGCAAATGCATGTGCAATTATTTGTTCAGAATTTCATAGACAATTAACCTACCCATGAATTTAAAACATCAAGGAATAATCATATTTATAGCATTATTTGCATTTAGTCTTAAAGCACAGCTAATAAGTTTTGGTATAGAATCAAACTCCGACTCTCAACCATTTAAAACCGGCAATGATGTAATTAGTTTTATGCACCAAAAATATTTTCAAGCTCCTTGTAAATCCTATACTTTTTCTCAAAAAAATACCCATTATAAAAATGATAGCATCACAGGAAACTCTGAATGGCATGAATACATTGAATTTCCTGATAAATTCAGAATTGATTTTGGAAAAACAGAAGATGGCAATTTTGTCATTTTTAAAAACGACAGCTCATATAGATATAAGAATCATCAATTAAAAAAGAAAGACGGCAACACCAATACATTACTTTTATTACTAGGCGGAATGTATTATCGTGATTTAAAAGACGTTATAATACGCCTAGAAAAAGAACATTATAACACACAAATAGTATCTTCACAAAAATGGAACAAACATCAGGCATATGTTATTGGTGCATTAGCTGGCGACACACTTTCTAATCAAATTTGGATAGACAAAAAAACATGGAGAGTTGTTAGAATTATTGAGAAAATGGATATGGACAACTATATGGACATGTTTTTTGAATCTTTTCAAAAAAACTGTAATGGTTATATCGAAACTAAAGTCATTTTTAAAAGAAACGGAAAAATTGAGCAAATGGAAGAATATTATAATATTAGCCCAATTGATAAATTTGCTACGGAAGTATTTAATCCTAAATAAATTATAATTATTTTCCGTAATCGTATTAATAGTTTAGTTTTGTAGATAATAATGTCGGCTGATATAAATATAAATTATTCTTCTTTTGGTCATTTATCTGAATTATCAGATAGCCTTGTCATTGAATTATCTGAAAACCTGATTCAGTTTTGCGAATTTCAATCCGAACAAAATAAGCCGTTATATATCAGTCATTATCCAATTGAAAATCTGTTAAATTATTCTTTAAGCGAGCATTTTATTCTTGCCATTAAGCATTTTCAATTATCTCAAAAAAAATACCGTCATATATATATTAATTACTTTAATCCACAATTTACGCTGTGTCCAACTTTATTTTACAATAATGAGCATAAACGTTCATTGTTAGAATTTAATACGGGTACAATTCATGATAAATTAGTAATAACAGATGATATTAATGCAGATGTTAAATTAATTTATGCTATTGAAGAATCTTTAAAATCTTCTCTGGATTTATTATTCCCACATCATCAGTTAAAGCATACATTAACGGTTCTTTCAAAACTCATGTTGCAATCTGATGAATTAGTGAAAGAACATATTATTTTATCAGTTCATTCAACTTACATTGAAATAGTTGTTAAACAACACCAAAAATTAATTTTAGTAAATCAATTTTCTATAAAAACACAGGAAGATGTTTTATACTATATATTATTTATTTTAGAACAGTACCAATTAAATCCGTTAACAGTAAATATAACCATCACAGGAAATTTAGAAGTCAATTCGGGTTTAATTGTATCTCTAAAAAAATACATTAAGAATATTCATTTGGCATTAGGTCATAAAAACCTAAATTGGTCGGGAATTACAGGTGCGCCACAACATTTTAATTATACTTTATTAAATAGATTATTTTGCGAATAATTGGTGGTATATATAAAGGCAAGCAAATTATTGCCCCTAAAAATTTGCCCGTGCGGCCAACTACTGATTTTGCAAAAGAAGGTTTGTTTAATATACTTAACAATAAAATAGATTTTGAAGACATAACGGTACTTGATTTATTTTGCGGAACAGGAAATATTAGTTTAGAATTTGCTTCGCGGGGTGCAAAAAAAATTTATTCGGTAGATAAACACAGTCCCTGTTTGTTTTTTTTAAAGGACACTGCCAAAGCCTTAAAATTAAGCTCTATTTTTACCGACAGAGCAGACGTATTCAAATTTCTTGAAAAATCAAATTCCTGCTTCGATGTCATTTTTGCAGATCCTCCCTATGAACTAGAAAATATTGCTTCCATTCATGAGTTAGTATTTAAAAATAATTTATTAAGCCCTGATGGTATATTAATTATAGAGCATGGGCCTAAAACCGATTTAAGTTCTAAAAACAACTATATAGAAACCCGAAAATATGGGAATGTCCATTTTAGTTTTTTTAACCAATCTACAGATTAACATATCTTAATAGATAGTCCCGAAAATATTATGTAACTTATAGTATATTTGGTATTATAGAAAAATATGCGATTAATCTTTTTTATTATATTTAGTACATATGTTTCGTGTTATGCGCAAAATATTACCATTAAAGGAAAAGCGCACGCTTCTCATATTGGTAAAGAAGTAGTATTAAGTGATTATACAGATTATATTACCTACAATATTACCAAAGAGAGTTCTGATACGATTGATAAAGATGGTTATTTTGAATTGAAACTTCAATCAAAAAATACCAAACCAATATTAATAAACATTCATAATTTGGTTGGTAAAATATACGTACAACCCAACTTTGTATATGGTATCTATTTTCCTGCCGAAGACTCAACGGCTAATAATCAGGAAGGAACTGAAACAACAGTTGACATAAGTGTTTATGGAAAAGACAGTACAGAACTAAACGCCTTGATAATTGATTTTAACACTCAATACAATAATTTATTTATAAATTCTACTGATAAATATTTATCTCCGGCTAAATTAAATACTTTACTAGATACGTTTCTAATAACTTCTAAAAAGCGATATAAAAACATTAAAAATCCTTATTTTAAAAATTATTTAGAATATTCGTTTGCAAATTTTTTCTCAAGTACCTCAAGAAGTAAAACACTTTTAAATAAATTGTTTATAGACAAAAAGGCTATACAATATACTAACTTTGAATACATGCAGTTTTTTAATGCACACTTTAAAGGGTATTTAAAAGCTTATGCATCAACTAAAAACGGTGGCAGCATATATAATAGTATAAATGCCTTTGCAGATTATAAAGATTTGCAAAATCAGTTAAAAGGAGATAAATCAATTGAAAATGATACTTTACGGGAATTACTTATTTTAAAGGGCTTAATAGATTTTTATTATAGTCCTGATTTTGATAAAAAACAAGTACAAAGCGTTATCGAACAGCTGTATCGTGAAACGAGAGTTCAGGCACATAAAAATATTGCCTTTAACATGTTGCAAACTATCTATCAGCTTCAACCAGGCGCACAAGCACCTGATTTTATAGCTTATAATAAAGCCGGACAATCCGTTAATTTATATAACTATAGAGGAAAATATATTTATCTCAATTTCTTTTCGAGTGAAAGTGAAACAAGTCAAAAAGAAATGCAAAAAATTATTGACCTGAAGAAAAAATTTAATGACAAAGTAACTTTCATCAGCGTTTGTTTAGATGATAGCGTAAAAACCTACAAGGCCTACTTAAAATCAAATCCAAAGCAAGATTGGATAATCTTACATCAAACGCAAAATAGTACAGCTAAACAAAATTATAATATTAAAACATTGTCAGGATTTTTCTTCATCAATCATCAAATGCAACTGGCACAATCTCCAGCACTTATGCCAAGCGAAGGTATTGAATATAAATTCAATGCTTTATTTAGACCAAGAAAGAAAAATACAATTATTGGTGTGAGGTAAAATTCTATGTTTTTTTTATTAATTCCACTTCACAGGAAATCGTAACTTCATCGCTTACTAAAATTCCACCGGCCTCTAAAGCTGTGTTCCAGTTTAAGTTCCAATCATTACGGTTAATTACACCTCGGATGGTAAATCCTGCTTTTTGATTTCCCATTGGATCTTTCATAACACCGCCAAATTCAACATGTAATTTAATTTGTTTGGTAATGCCTTTCATAGTTAGATTACCAAACAATTCATAATTATTTACTTTATCAACTTTTAAAAAAGTGTTACCGGAAAATGTAATTTGTTTATGATTTAAAACATCAAAAAATTCAGCTCCTTTTAAATGTTCATCTCTTTTTTCATCACCCGTATGAATAGATGCAGGATTTAACCAAAAATCAATTTCAGCTGTCAAAAAATCATCTCCCGAAGTATAAATACTGGCTTCAAACTCAGTAAAAATTCCCTTAA
>JAEUTR010000610.1 GCA_016787365.1 Bacteroidia bacterium | reverse complement strand
TTCAGGAACAGCAGTTAATTTTTGGGTTGGAGCATTAAATGTTAATTCTCAAGTTGAATTCAGATTGAATCAGGGTTCTGGTGGGTCAAATTTAAGAGTTACTTTCACCGCTGCAGCTGCAACGCCTTCACTTTCAACATGGATAGGAGCAACTAGCAATGATTGGTTTACAGCATCTAATTGGTGTGGTTCTGGGATTCCTAATCTATCTACTGATGTATTTATACCAAATTCTATGTTGCCTAATTATCCTGTCATTAATTCAGCTGGAGCAGCTTGCCGTTCATTAACAGTTTCTGCGGCTACTGCCTCAACTGCTATTACAGCTGCTATACCAGCTGCAAGTTTAACTATTAATGCAGGAAACAGTTTAGATGTTTACGGTAATTGGATTAATAATGGCGTTGTTAATGCTAGCTCAACAAGTACTGTTAATTTACTAGGAACCACATCTACTTCATTAGCAGGATCTGCGACCGAAACATTAGGTTCTTTAGTTGTCAATAAAACAGGATCGGTAACAATTCCTGCTAGTAAAGTAGTTCAAATTGCAGGTACAGGAGTTTTTACTAATGGTATTGTTAATCAAAATGGAACATTAAGATTTTTAAATGGTTCATCTACATCTGGAGCAAATAATGCGAGTTACGTGAATGGCCAAGTAATTAAAGTTGGGACACAATCCTTCACATTCCCTGTTGGTGCTGGTTCTTTTTATAGGCCAATTGGTATAACTGCACCAAGTGTAGCAACTGATAATTTTACAGCAAGATATATTTTAGCGGATGCAAGCCCTTCATTTACGCATACTGCAAAGGATGCTTCAATTGATCATATTGGAAGATGTGAGTATTGGGTTTTAGATCGAACAGGAGGCACATCAAATGTTAGTGTGACTTTATCTTGGGATGCTACTAGTTGCGGTGTAACTAATTTATCAGATTTATTAGTTGCTAGATGGAATGGCGCATTGTGGAGAAATGAAGGAAATGGTGGAACTTCAGGAAATACAACTGCTGGTACAATTATTTCGGGCTCTGCAGTAACCGCTTTTAGTCCATTTACCTTAGCTTCCTTGACAGCGGCCAATCCATTACCAATTGAGTTAACCGGGTTTAGTTGTAGCAATGTTAATAAAAACACAAATGGTTTAAATTGGACAACTGCTTCTGAATCTAATAATGATTATTTTGCCATAGAAAGATCTTCAAATGGAATAGAATTTAATCAAATTGCAAAAGTAAATGGTGCGGGGAATAGTTTAACTACGTTGAATTATGCTTACAACGATGTTAATCCATTAAATGGACTGTCTTATTATAGATTGAAGCAAGTTGATTTTAATGGAAAGTTTAGTTATTCTGATGTATGTTCTGTAACTAATAACGGCGATGGGAACATCTCTTTTTATCCAAATCCTGTAAGCACTAGTTTAACAATTGATTATGAGTTTTCAGAAAAACCTAAATCAAATGTTATTTCAGTGACAGATGTAACGGGTAAGTTAATTCCAGTGACATCGTCTTTCTCTGATTCTAAGATAACATTAGATTGCTCTAATTTAGCAGAAGGCATTTATTTTTTAAAGGTATTAATTGGGGATAAAGAAGTCGTTAATAAATTTACAGTTCAGAAATAGAACCTATATATGCCTTAAAATCATATAAATACACATACATTTTTTTTAAATATCTTACATGTGTAAGATATTTTTGATATTTTTATGATAATTTTTAATATTATCATGAAAAAAATATACTCTTTTTGTTGTGTTTTTCTTTTTTTCTTTATCAAAATTATTGCTCAGCCGGCAAATAATAATTATGCAAGTGCCATAGATGTTAGTTCTATTATTAATGGTTGTTCTGGAAATGGGGCTTATACAACTGTTGCAGCAACCAATGATAATAACCCTGGTTCTTGTTGGAATACCTCAGGAGGAAGCAATGTTTGGTTTAAGTTTGTTGCCACGACCTCACAAATAAATATCCAATTGTTAACAGGTGGTACAGAAGGGACGATACAAAATCCATATATGGCAATTTGGCAAAGTGACGGAACAACACAAATAGGTTGTGTTAATTATTCCTCCACTTATTCAGATTTGGAACTAAGTGCTATAGGATTAACCCCTGGTAATACATATTACATATCAGTTGATAATCATAACGGAGCAAGTGGAGGCTACAGAGGAACC
>JAEUTR010000556.1 GCA_016787365.1 Bacteroidia bacterium | reverse complement strand
TTAAGGTAATAATCCTTTGTCAGCTGAATATACTCCTCAGTATATTGATGTCTTTCATCATACTCAATGGCAATTGTCGTTTCCGAAAATTCAGTTGGCGTAAACTCAAATTGCATTAAATGACGCTTATCCATATCCTTACTGATTTTAGATTTCACCCTTAATAATTTAGATAAAAACAGTCCTTTTTTTTGTGCCATTGCTCTAAATTTTTCGGCTTCCAATGTTGGCAAAATCAAACAAAATTTACCCTTGTTGTCTAACAATTTAATGACACCATCGATTAATTCTTCAAAAGGCAGTACATGAGCATGACGTGCAAATGAACGTTGCTCATCACTTGATTTTAAGGACTGTTCAAAATAAGGAGGGTTTGTAACTATGAGGTCATATTTTTTATTTGCAATTTTTACATATTCCTGTAAAGAAAAATGCAAAACCGAAACCTGATTTGAAAATTTACTTTCTGATGCATTTTGATTAGCTTGAATAACGGCATTTTCATCCAGATCAATAGCATCAATATTAGCATCTGTTTTTTGGGCTAACATTAAGGCTACAACTCCTGTTCCCGTACCAATATCTAAAATCTGCTTACTTCCATTTGGAAAAACCCAAGCACCCAACAAAACAGCATCTGTGCCTACTTTCATAGCACACTTGTCTTGTTTTATTACAAACTGTTTAAAAGCAAATGACGTACCGGGCATAAACCATGTTTATCGTTTTGAGTTGTATAAAGTTAAAAACAAAAATTAAAGAATAAAGTTTTATTTAATTAAGGAATTAATTTTATAGAAATTTAGCAATTTATAATGACAAAAGCAAGTTTTCTATTTATACTTATTTTACTTTCAAGTGTTTCACACTCTCAAAATTCGATCGATATCGTTTTAGACAACTATAAAAAGGATAAAGATTTACAACATGCGAGCTATAGCTTTTGCGTATTAGACGCCGCCACTGGAAAAATGATTAAAGAATATAATTCTGAATTGGCATTGATTCCGGCTAGTACGATGAAAATTGTAACTACTTCGGCTGCACTAGGTATTTTAGGGAAAGACTATACTTATAAAACCAATTTTTATACGTTTCAAAAAACAGATTCTGCCTCAGGGCAAAATAATAACAATTTATTAATTAAGGGAAGTGGAGATCCTTCATTTAATTCATCCTATTTCTATAATAATGATTCCTCTTTTTTAAATCCAATTATTCAAAAATTAAAAGGAAAAGGCATAAAAAAAATAAATGGTTCAATTATAGCAGACGCTTCCTGTTTTGATAATAGCATTCCAAGTACATGGATTTGGGGCGATATAGGCAATTACTTTGGCGCAGGGGCCAATGGATTATCTTATCATGATAATAAGTTTTCATTATTCTACAACAGTGGAAATACAAATGCCACTGCAGAATTAGAAAGTATTTCACCAGAGTACTTTTCAAAAAAAATGACCATACAATCTAATGTTATTTCATCTGGTTCTGAAGACGACGCTTTTGTGTTTGGAGATCCTAATGGTTACACAAGAATTGTAAAGGGAACGATTCCTCCAAACAAAAAACATTATGAAGTAGAAGCCGAAATGCCAGAACCTGCATTCTACTTTATTAATCAACTTCAAACTGAATTTAAAAAAAATAATTTAGTCAATAATGACGCTAAACTAATTTTTAACGAAATACCCAATACCTACAATATCAAATCAGAACAATTAGTTTACATTCATACTTCTCCAAAACTTGAAAAGATAGTTTACTACACTAATGTAAAAAGCAACAATCATTATGCGGAAAGTTTATTAAAAACATTAGGTGCAATAAAATCAGGGAAACAAGGAACAACGGCAAATGGCATTACTGCCGTAGAAAATTATTGGAAAGAAAGGGGCGTTGATATGAGTGGCTTAAATATGGCCGATGGCAGTGGTTTATCAAGAGCCAATACTATTACTACGAAAATACAAGCAACCATTTTATCTAAAATTTACAGAGACAGCTTAATGTATCCTGCCTTTAATGCATCCTTACCTATTGCTGGTAAAAATGGAAGCATGATAAATTTATGTAAAGGAACATTTGCCGAAGGAAATATGCGCGCTAAAACAGGGTATATAAATCGAGCGAGAGGTTATTGTGGTTACGTGAAGACTAAATCAGGAAAAGAATTAGCGTTCTCAGTATTGTTTAATAATTACAATTGTACTCCAAAAGAAATGAAATTGAAGATTGAAAAGTTGTTGGTGGCATTGGTGGATTTATAAATTTAACGTAAAGACCTATCAGGTTTTAAAAGCCTGATAGGTCTATGTATTACAAAATTATTTCTTCTATCGATTTTAAAATAATACCACAAGCTTTTTTAATTTCATCATCAGTGATAATTAGCGGTGGAGCAATTCGCATGGAATGAGAATTGAATAAAAACCAATCCACAATTAATCCATTCTTAACGCAAGTTTCAATTATTTTAAGATTTAAATCAGTTTCTTCAAAATCTAAAGACAACATAAAACCTTTACCATTAATGTTTTTAATGGCTGGATGAATTAATAAAGAACGAATCAAATTTGATTTACGCTCTATCAAACCCATTAGTTTTTCGGATTGAATAGTTTGCAAACAAGCTAATGAAGCTGCACAACAAACGGCATTACCACCAAATGTATTAATGTTTCCTAAAACAGGATTGTAAGTAAACTCATTTAATAATTTTTGAGAACTGATAAAACAACCAATGGGCAATCCACCTCCCATGCCTTTTGCCAATAACAAAATATCAGGCACAACTCCTGTTTGCTCAAAGGCAAAAAAAGTACCACTGCGCCCAAAACCATTTTGAATTTCATCCAAAATCATCAAAGCGCAATGTTCATCACATTTTTTTCGGATAGCTTTCAAAAACTCATTAGTAGCAACTGTATAACCTGTTTCGCTTTGCACAGGTTCTAAAATAACAGCCGCTGTTTTTGAAGTTATGTATTTATTAACGTCTTCGATAGAATTATAATCAATGATTCTCACATCAGGTAATAATGGCCTGAATGCTTGTTTAAATTCTTCATTACCCATAACACTTAAAGAGCCATGTGAACTACCATGATAAGAATCTTTAAAACAAATAATTTCTGTTTTCCCCGTAACACGTTTTGCTAATTTTAAAGCACCTTCTGTAGCTTCTGTTCCTGAATTGGTATAAAAAACGGAGTTTAAATTTGGTGGTAATAAATCTGTTAATGCTTTTGCTAACTTTATTTGAGGCGCTTGTATATACTCTCCATACACCATCAAGTGCATATAAGTTTCGCTTTGTTGTTGAATTGCCTTAACTACATTTGGGTGACAATGTCCCACATTACTAACTGAAATACCCGAAATAAAATCTAAATACGAATTATTATGGGTATCATATAAATAAACACCTTGCGCTTTGACTATTTCCAAATCCATTGGTTTTGGAGATACTTGTGCAACATGATTTAAAAATAGTTGTCGGTTAGAAATTTGCATGATATAAAGATACAGAATTAGTTTAATCTCACACTTCGACTCCGCTCAGTGTGACAAATTATTTATACTCTATTTTAAGTCCTTCTATTTTTTTCAGTTTCTCTTCGCATTGTTCGCTATTTGCCTTACGAATACTAAAACTAATTTCGCAATTATTATCAAACTGCTGATTTATAATTTTACAATCCAATTGCTTTAATAATTTCATCACATCATTTAAATGTTCGAAATAAAATTGAATAGTATAATTAAACAAAATCTGTTTTTCAATAATAGTAGACACTTTAATCACATCAGCTGCGGAGTTTTTATAAGCATTAATTAAACCACTTACTCCTAATAAAGTTCCTCCAAAATAACGAACGACAACAATTAAAATATTCGTTAAATCATTAGATTGAATTTGACCCAATATGGGTTTACCAGCAGTATTATTAGGCTCTCCATCATCATTGGCTCTAAAATTCATTTTATCAGCACCTAATCGATAAGCATAACAATGATGATTAGCAGTGTGATGTTCTTTTTTTAATTGATTTAATATTTCCTTGATCTGCTGATCGTTTTCAACAGGATAAGCAAAGGCCAAAAACTTACTGCCTTTATCCTTAAAGATAGCTTCAGCCTGTTTTTCGATTGTTAAATAGGTATCAGAGAACAACATAATTACTTCATTAGCTGTGGTAATAGTCCTAAAATTAAAATGGCTAACAAACTTAACCCAATTCCTAACCAATTTTTAGAAGACAATTTTTCTTTAAATACAATAACAGAAACAATAGTAGATAAAGTTAAAATACTCAAATTGTTGATTGGGAATAAAACAGAAGGTTCCATCACATTAGTATTTAATGCAGCAATGATAAAATACATTGTCCCAAAATTAATAGTTCCTAAAATAATCCCAGCAGGAATGGCCTGCAATTGAAATTTCTCTTTCTTGATAATTAACTGGTACAACAACACTATAAACCCAAATACAAAAGCTGTAGAAAATATTGTTGATAGAAACGCATCAAAATTTAAATCGTTTAATAAGTTACGTTGCGCGTAGTTTATTGAAGAATCTATAATACCACTACATCCAAAAATAATTAAAGGAAACAACCACCATAACTTATCAGCCTGCTTGCCTTCTGTTTCTTTATGAGATACTAAATACACAGCAACAACGGCTAATATAATCCCAATGATTTTAGACACTGAAACTCCATCACCATAATATAAAATAGCAATACTAATTGGAACCACTACCGACATACGATTAGCCACTTGAGCTACAGAAATACCTTGTTTAGCAGTAGTTTCGGCTATTACAAATAAACTGCTTATAAAAACTATTCCAAGGAAAACAGCGATTAAAAAAAATGGTTGTTCAAATACATTTACCGGAGTGATATCCGATTTAGTAGTTAAAAAACCCAAAGAACCAGCAATGATGTAATTAATGATAATAGCTTGAAAAGCGTTGATATTTCTGATAGAAATGATTTTAAAAGAAATGCCGAATAAAGTAGAAACTAAAATAGAAAGTAATAAAAAAAGCATATTAAAGATTTAAAATAGTGTATAGCAAATCGTTGCCAACACTAATAGGTGTAGTATGATTTAAATTGATTTCCGGGGCAGTAATACCGTGCTCAAATTTTTTAGTGGGATTGACAAACACTTGAGCTTCATCCCAAGCGTTGATATTCATAAAATTATAAATAGTATTGGTACCGCCTTCTACAATGATACTAGAGATATTATTTTTATAACAATAATCTAAA
The DNA here is from genome assembly GCA_016787365.1 of Bacteroidia bacterium. Lineage (GTDB taxonomy): Bacteria > Bacteroidota > Bacteroidia > B-17B0 > Aurantibacillaceae > UBA4416. Next base: position 15,702 of record JAEUTR010000556.1, on the reverse strand, counting down.
ACGTCTTGTGCCTTATTATTCCAATTAATTTTCACAAACTCTATATTATTTTTTATATCGTCCTTTACCGGATTAAAAATAATGGTTTTTGCATCCGCATTAAAAATATTTAAATCTGTCTGTAAATCAATAGTTCTCGTAAAAACTAACCGAATTGGATTTTTGCCATTAGCCAAACGTGTTGTTAACAATGGATTATCGTTGATTAAAGTATTGTACCCAATTAAAATAGCTTGTTCTTGAGATCGCCATTGATGAACCAATTCTTTACTTTCTTTTCCTGTAATCCAATTATCTTCTTTCATTTCAGGTACAGGCCAACGACTAATAAATCCATCTTGTGTTTGTGCCCATTTCAAAATAATATATGGTCGCTTTTTTTCATGAAAGGTAAAAAAGCGCTTATTCAGTTCTCTGCACTCTTTATCCAAAACACCATATTCTACTTCAATTCCAGCGTCCTTTAATTTTTGAATGCCTTTTCCAGAGACTAAAGGATTAGTATCTAAATTACCTACCACCACTTTTTTAATTCCTTTACTGATAATTAAATCTGCACATGGTGGCGTTTTCCCAAAATGCGAACAGGGCTCTAAGCTTACATATAAAGTACTTTCTAAAAGTAATTCATCACTCACTTTTTTTATGGCATTTGGTTCAGCATGTGCACTACCATATTGCTCGTGATAGCCTTCTGCTATAATTTGATTATCACGAACAATTATACAACCAACCATAGGGTTAGGCGCAACTTTCCCTAACCCTTTTGAGGCCAGTTCAAGGGCTCGATGCATGTATGTTTCGTTTGTTGTAATAAAGTCAATTTTAAAGAGAATTAAAGTTAAAACATTAATTTCAAATAGAGTCTAAAATTAACCTTTAATTCATTATTTTTATACCATGCTAAAATCAATGACAGGCTTCGGAAAAGCCACAAAAGAATTTGAAAATAAAACCGTTAATGTTGAGATTCGTTCTTTAAACAGTAAAAACTTAGATTTAAGTTTACGTTTATCTTCAACATACAGAGATAAAGAACATGAATTAAAAAGTGAAATCACCAAATTATTAGAACGTGGTAAGGTTGACTTATCTATTTATGTAGAATCAAAACAAGTAGAAACTCCTGTTGAAATTAATACAGATTTAGCAAAATCGTATTACGAAAAATTAAAGCAATTAGCTGCAGATTTAAACGAGCCGACAACTAATTTAATGTCGCATGTTTTAAAAATGCCTGATGTATTAAAATCAGAACGTAAAGAACCTAACGAACAAGATTGGAATGACATTCATAGTGTTGTATTAACTGCTATTGAAGGATTAAATAAATTTAGATCTGACGAAGGAAAATCTATAGAAAAAGATTTTGAAACCCGTTTGGGTATTATTGCCGACTCACTAGAGAAAATTAAAGAACATGATGCAGCAAGAATTCAAAACATCAGAGATCGAATTAAAAAAAATTTAGAAGAAGTTGTTGGGAAAGATAAAGTTGATAATAATCGTTTTGAACAAGAATTAATATACTATATCGAGAAATTAGATATTAATGAAGAAAAAGTGCGTTTAAAAACACATTTAGATTACTTCATTAAAACAATGAAAGAACCTGCTGGCGGACGTAAATTAAATTTTATTGGTCAGGAAATTGGAAGAGAAGTTAATACAATTGGTTCGAAAGCTAATGATGCAGAAATGCAGAAATTAGTAGTGTTGATGAAAGATGAGTTGGAAAAAATAAAAGAACAAACTAATAACGTATTATAATATGAATCTTTTTAAATTATCAGGATTAATATCAATTATTGCGGGCATTATATGCTGTGCCATGTTGTTTTATCCTGCATTACTTCCTTTTTCTTTATTATGTGCCATTGTTGGTTATACTTTTTCTACCATCAATGTATATTTAAACGCAAAATTTGAAATCACAAAAAGCTGGTTTAGCATTGGCTATATTGGAATGGTTTTATCCTCTATTCCTGTTATATTTATTTTAGTTCTTATTATCAGCAATCACTAGCATGTCGAGTATTAAACATTACTTATCATTAGTAAAATTTAGTCACACCATTTTTGCCTTACCATTTGCATTAATAGGTTTTACATTGGCTCTATCAGAAGGTTATTCTTTTTCGTTAAAACTATTATTATTAGTATTGGTTTGTATGGTTACTGCACGTAACTCTGCCATGGCCTTTAATCGTTTTATTGATAGAAAATTTGATGCCTTAAACCCACGAACTGCCATCAGAGAAATTCCAGCTGGAACAATAAATCCAAAAAATGCCTTATTCTTTATTATCATCAATTGTTTATTATTTGTAACTGCCACTTATTTTATCAATACCATTTGTTTTTATTTATCTCCTGTTGCATTATTTACAGTATTATTTTATAGTTACACGAAACGATTTACACCATTGTGTCATTTAGTATTAGGTTGTGGATTAGCACTTGCTCCTATTGGTTCATATTTAGCCGTAACAGGAGTTTTTGCATGGTTACCATTATTGTTTTCGTTTACAGTATTTACCTGGGTAAGTGGTTTTGATATTATTTACGCATTACAGGATGAGACATTTGACAGAGAACATCAATTAAATTCGATTCCTGTTCTATTAGGAACAAAAGGAGCTCTAAGATTCTCAGAAGTATTACATGTATTCTCCATAGCTTTTGTTATTTCGGCTGGATTTTTAGGTCATTTTAATTTCTTATATTGGATAGGAGTAGCTCTATTTACCGGATTAGTTATTTACCAACACACCATCGTTAAGCCAAATGATTTATCAAGAGTCAACTTAGCATTTGGAACAACGAATGGTATTGCCAGTGTAGTGTTTGCATGCTTTACCATTATATCGCTGTTTATATGATTTCTAATTTCTAACCATGTTCAAATTCATGTATATACTTTTTGTATGTTTTAGTATATTAATGAATAGCTCTAGTAGAATTGGTTACGATTTTTCAAAACCAACATTAAATGATAAACTCCCTCCTATTCTTCACGAAATATCTGGCTTGGCAATAATAGACTCTACATCCATTGCATGTGTTCAAGATGAAGATGGGATTTTGTTTATTTATAATATTAAAAGTCATAAAATTACTCAACAACATATTTTTGGATTAAAAGGTGATTATGAAGGAATAACTTTGGTAAATGATTTATTGTATGTATTGAGAAGTGACGGCGTATTATTTGAAATCAAAAATTACAAATCAAAAAAATTAAAGGTAAAAACATACTCAACAAGAGTCCCTGCCATCAATAATGAAGGCTTGTGTTATGATGTAATTAATAATAGACTTTTAATTGGAGCCAAAGGTAAAATCAACAAAGAACAGTCTAACAAAAATACTCGCTTTATTTATGCCTTTGATTTAAAAACTAAAACACTAAATCAATCTCCAACTTTTAGCTTTAATACCTCAGATATTAATGTAACTGCTAAAATGCTAGGCATTAGCTTTCCTAAAAAACAAAATAAAAAAGGAGAATCGATAGAACATGGATTTAAATTTAATACTTCCGAAATCTCTATTCATCCTATCACACAACAATTATATGTATTATCAGCAACCGATCATGTTTTGTTTGTATTTAATAAAACCGGCAACTTAGAATATGTCGAACAACTTAATCCTATCGTATTTAATAAATCGGAAGGACTAGATTTTTTTATGAATGGAGATATACTAATTTCTAACGAAGGGCAAGTTCACAAGCCTACTTTACTGAGATTTAATTATATGCCAAAATAATTTGTTCTCGACTCTGCTCGAACTGACAAATTGAATATAAATAATCCGTAAATTTAGTTAAGTCTAAATTTTATGAGAACAATTTCAGAAACAGCATTTATTGCAAAATTAAAACAACTTAAATCGTTGGTTTTTCAATTTGATAAAACATCTAACGATACTAAAGAAATTTTATTAAATGACTTAATTTTAAATGTTCCAAAAAAGAAAGATGCTTACTTGCAATTTCATCAGATACTCATTTGTATGATGGCCTATCCTAGTAATCAAGCTCTACTTAATTTAGTTGAGAAAACCACGTCACAATTATTAAAACAATTATCAAAACATCCTTCCATTCAGGATAAATTAATTGGGACAGGTTTATTACATACGGCTGTTGAGTGTAACTTCACCTATCAAAACATTAAACACATTGTTCAATGTTTTCCTAATCAAGTTTCAATTCATAGTGCTTCTTCGAGTATAGAAACTCAAAAGACAATTTTAAAATTGATTCTGCCTAATGTGGAGTATTCTAAAATACATGCTGGCGAAAAGGATTTTAAAACAAGAATTTCTGAATTCCATTCAACAAAACAACAAACTGATTTAGAATGGCTATTACAAACCATTGAGCGATCAAATCCTGATAGTAAAACACAAGCCTTCTTATATAATCAATTAGGCATTTTTGTTCAATGGAAAATATCTAGCGAAAAAGATTCAGTCAGTTTTTTAAGAGGTACTCCGTTGCCAACTTATTTTCATACTTCTCCTTTAGAAAAGAAAATAAATTTACAGGATATTATAAAACAAAAACTACCTGCGCCAGTAAAATTATCTATAAAAGAAAAACAACAATTGATTCATTCAGCAAAAATGACATTGTTTTACTTATACAGAGAAACTGAACCATTTACCAATGCTAATGAAGACGATATCACATTATTTCATTTAGACAAAGGCATTTCTATTGCATTGTTTGGAAGCACAAATAACAAACGTTATTCCTTAGAATCATATATTGGTTATTTAGTTCTAAAAAACAACATTCCTGCTTCCTATGGCGGTGGTTGGATATTTGGAGAACGCAGTCAATTTGGAATTAATATTTTAGAATCTTTTAGAGGTGGGGAATCAAGTTTAATTATTTGTGAATTATTGAGAGTATATCATCAGTATTTCAAAGCAAATCGTTTTGTAGTTAAACCATATCAATTTGGATTACACAATCCAGAAGCTATTAAAACAGGAGCTTTTTGGTTTTATTACAAATTAGGTTTCCGCCCCGAAAACAATGACTTAAGAACCTTAGCAAAAAAAGAGGAAAATGAAAAATTGAAAAATCCTTCTTATAAAAGCGAAGCCAGTACTTTAAGAAAATATACAAAAAGTAATATCGCCTTAACGCTTTCTGATAAAGCCTATCCGGATTTCGATTCAGAAGTGTTAAGTCAAAGAATTACAAAATACATTAATAATCAATTTGATGGTAATAGAGAAAAAGCAATTACTCAATGTTTTAAACAATTAAAAGAGGCTTTAGCCATTAATACTAAGACTTGGAAAGCAGAAGACTTAGATTACGCCAAACAAGTATCTATCTTGTTTTGCTCCTATCCTGATTCAAAAAAATGGATGATGGAAAATAATAAAAATATCGTTTTACTGATACAATTAAAATCTGCGAAAACTGAATTAGTTTGGATCAAACACTTGCAACAATTTAAAGCATTTTGGAAATTAATTTGCTAAAATAAAAAAGGCTTGAATTTTCGTTCAAACCTTTTTTAAAATAAGTATTAAAAATTATTTCAATTCTTTTATTTTCTTTAATAAATCAGTTGTTCCCTGATAATCTTCTGCCGTCATTTTATCTTTTTTTGCCATTGCAATTGCTTTATTTGCTATTTCTAATGCCATTTGTTTTTTTCCTAATTTATATAGAACAGCGGCATATGTATCTAAAAAGGGATAACTATTATCTTTTTCACAGGCTTTCTTCGCCCAACTTTCTGCTTTTTCCAAAGCTTGTTTGTCATCTACTTTTTCATAAAAATCCCACGATATACTATTCAACATATCTGCATTATCTTTATAAAACACGTCAACATTTTCTACCGCTAATTTTGCAAACGATTTCCAATCCTCTTTTTTACGTGCAAATCTTAAATCAGCTTCAAAAACAACCAAAGCTGTGCCTTCTAATTTTAAAGCTAAAATTCTTTCTTTAGTTTCACTATACAATTTTTCATCTAATGGTTTTGTTTTTATAATATTGTACAATGTATTTCGATGGATATCATCCACTTTTTCATTTACAATATTTGCATTATATAAATCATCAAATTTTTTCTTATTAGCCACTAGGTATTTATATTCGTTAGATTCCATACTATTTGTATGAGCATGAATCATTTCCCAGTTTGATTTATTTGATAAGTTTTCTTCTTTTTGAAGGGCAAAATAATCTTTTACTAAATCTGAACCATCTAAGCAGGTATTTTCTTTTGCTTCAATATATTTTTTTAAAAATTCCGTATTAGTTTTATTGCTTTCATAATTTTTTACGAAATAAGAAAAATTCTTTTCTGAGTTTTTCGCTTCTTCTGCAAGGGCAATAAATTCAGTTGGAGTCATTGAACCTGCAACACGATGAATCAAATTGCCGTTACCATCAATAAACAATAAGTTTGGATAACATTTCACCTCGTACATTTTAGCAATTTCAATACCTTCTCCCTTTTCCATATCAATCTTTGCATTCACTAAATTTTTATTATAATATTCAGCCACATCCTTATCTGTAAATACATTTTTAGCCATTTGCTTACAAGGTCCGCACCAGGTGGTATACGCATCAATAAATATTAATTTATTTTCTTTTAGTGCTTTTTCTTTTATTTCTTTAAAAGTTCCATGTTCAAATGTTATTGCATTGCTTTGAGCTTTGAATTGATTTACAAATAAACATAAAGCTGCTGATATGAAAATTGATTTTATCATAATTTATTCGGTATAAGTTGTTGGTATTTTTGGATCTGTGATAATAATGTAATCTCCCAAATGTTCGAATTTTTTCCAATCAATATTTGGAAAAGAATCATCTGAACCTGATGAAATGACTATGGTTTTAAGTAGCGGATTATATTTTTTTAATTGAGTAACTACTGCCAAATACTCATCACTATGAAAACGCCCGTTAACCTGTAATATTTTTTTTGCTTTGTGTGTTTTTAAATATTCTGCGATGGAATAAGCCATAGTAGCATCCCATAAAGATTGGGCCATAATTAAATTAAACCCTCCCATTCCCATCATTGGAGTAGCTTTTTTTACTGTATCTGTGGATGGACCATGACCTGATAATCCCATCAATTTATCATAATACTTTCCGGATGCGGTATCATATGGCAACGGAGCAAAATATTTTTTTGATTCTTTTGGTAAACTCATTAATGCTTTTTGTCCTTTTCTGCCAGCTAAATTAGAATAACGACCTGCTGCATTTGAACAAATTACATCTAAGTGATTTGTTTTACAAAATTCAACCATTGAACGGTAATCTTTGTAATTACTCCAAGCTCTGGCATCTTTTTTAAAGTTTTTTTCTCTGATATCATACGTCAAATATTCATTCATTATAGGTTGAACATCTCGTTCAAACATTTCCATGGATAGGGCAATTGAATTTTTATATTTATTAAATAATAACTCCAGTATTTTATGTTCTAAATAGTGAGTAACCGAATCATTATGTTCTTCTCCATAAAACATCACGTCTGTATTTTTAGCATCTTCAATAATATCATTTACAGATACTTCTTTTGCTAATTTCACAGAATATATTTTATAATTTTGCTCTGTAATTTGAGCATTGATAACATTATATATAAATGCAAAAATGGCAATTAAGAAAAAACGATTATAGGTCATGTTTTAATATTATATGAGTAGTAAAAATAATCATTAAAAACTACTTTTTTGTATTTTCTCATGAATTGAAGGAATCTCTTGTAAAGCTGCAGAACCATACCACATGATATATTCCGGCTCCAAATATTTTTCTGTTATAGCATTATCTCCTTCTAATAATTTCTTAGCCTCTTCAATAGTTGTAACATTTAATACAAATATGCCTCTGTTATTTCCTCCATTTTCAAAAGGCCCTGCTACCGCTAATTTACCATTAGCTGCCATTTTTTTAATATTTGTCATATGGCCAGCAAATGCTTTGTCTTTTGCCTCTTTATCCTTAGATACATTTGATCCTGTTTTTAATATCACAAACACATAGGATTTCATTCCATATTCATCTGCATTTAGTTTTTTAGCTAAAATAGAATCATAAGTAGGTTTTTGAGCAGTTGAGTTTAAAGCGAGAGAAAAAAGAAAAAATAATATGATTAGCAATTTATTCATAGTGATTGGTTTATTTTAATTATTATTCAATAATGATATCATGTCTGGTTAAAAGTCTGAATAAATCTTGAGATAAAATTTTTGTCTTTTTAATAGTGTTGATTTCCGGATCGATAGCAAAATTGCTGGAACTAGTCAGATCTATTCCACTCAGGTTTGTTTGAGCAAATATAGCTTCGTATAAATCACAATCTATCATGGTAGATTTTGACAAATCTGCTTTTGTAAAATTGACTTCATGCATTTTACAATGTTTAAACTCACTCTTATTAAGCTTTTTGCTATCAAATGAAGCATAATCTAATAAGCATTTTTCAAAGTATACTTCAAAAGCAAAATCTTTGGCCTGAAAAAAATTAAGCCCTAATAATTTACAGTCAATAAATTCAACACTCTGCAGTTTCGTGTTATTAGCTTTACAACTACTTAAATTGCAATTTTTAAAAACACAGTTAATAAAATTTAAATTAGAAATATCGGTTAATATGCAATTTACAAATTCACACTTTTCATAATCTTCTCTTTCAGAAGGCTTAGGAAGGGTATTCAAATTTGATAATACTTCGGTAGGTTTTAATAGTTTACTCATACTCTTAATTAGTACGAATAAAGATAGATAAATTATTAAATAAATTAGCTGGCATGTTTGTTTGAAAATGAGCTATTTAGAACTAAAAGTAATTTAACCACATAGAAACATAGTTATTAAATGAACAAAAAAGAAGCTTCGCTTTTCTCATAGCAATCTATGTCAAAATTTATTTTCTATCTCAGACTCTAACAACATTATCAATTTTCTTTGAATCTATGTGGTTATTGCCCTATTTAAAACAAACTCAATTGATTATCTCCTGCTTTATAATTAAAGCTAACAGTATTAAATACAAATTTTGATTCTACGGGCATAAACCGCTCCTTCGATAACTTAAATAATTGCATAATTGATTCAGCTATTTTTCCTTCGCCTTTCATACGAACACTTTTTCTAGTATCGCTTACCTTTCCTCCGTGACAATCCATAATTTGATTCCAAACTTTATCCACTCTATCAGGGAAATTCTTCACTAACCAATCTTTAAAAATATGTTCTACAGATCCATTTAATCTCACAATGGTAATTCCTGCCGAAGTTGCTCCTGCGGCAGCAGCCTGTTCTATCACATTAGACACTTCATGATTATTAATCCCTGGTATAATTGGTGCTACCATAACGCCACATGGAATACCATGTTTTGATAAAGTTTCTAAAACCATCATTCTGTTTTTATATGATGCCGTTCTAGGCTCTAACAACTGACGAACTTTTTCATCGGTTCCTGTAATCGAAATCATCACATGAACTAAATTATGTTCGGCTAGTTCTGTTAAAACATCAATATCTCTTGTAATTAATGAGTTTTTGGTAATAATCGCAACTGGATGTTTATATTTTAGACACGTTTTTAAAATATTTCGAGTTAACTCCATTTCACGTTCTATTGGTTGATAACAATCGGTATTACCTGACAACATAATAGGTTTTGCCTTCCAATTTTTTTGACTAAATGTTTTTTCTAATAATTCAACCGTATTTTTTTTGACTATAATTTTTCTTTCAAAATCCAAGCCTGCACTATAACCCCAGAATTCATGAGAATTACGCGCATAGCAATAAATACAACCATGTTCACAACCCTGATATGGATTTAAAGAATACGCTAAACCAATATCTGTACTTTCAACTTTATTAATAATTGTTTTAGGATAGGTATAAATAATTTCCGTTTTCTCTTTTTGTAAAAACTCTTCGTCTAAACCCTCAACATGTTCCTGAACATATTGCTTTTGTTCAAATCTACTATGAGGATTAAACTGTGCTCCTCTTCCTTTAAAATAATTGACAATTCGATTTTCCATAGCCTAAAAACTTAGGCTAAAGTTACGTCCATTGAATAGCAATTGATTGCTACAAATTGTAGCAATTTATATATTGTACTTCGAAATAATTAAATGACATTTCATTAACAATAAAAAAACACTGCTTGACTTAACTTTATCTGCAAAACTTACACAAATGAAAACAACCGTTACATTACTATTGCTAATTTTAAGTATAATTTTAAATGGACAAGGAGTCATTCGTGGGCCATATATGCAAACACCAACTCATAACAGCATCATTTTTAAATGGCGAACTAATCAAAATACCAGTACCAAAGTATGGTATGGTACAGATTCAACAAATTTAAATCAGGTATCTAGCATCAATAATAACGTAACTGATCACACTATTACCATAACAGGTTTGACACCAAACACAAAATATTTTTACGCAGTTGGTAATAACGCTGGTATTTTAGCAGGGCAAACAAATAATCATCGTTTTAAAACAAATCCATTACCTGGAACGGAAACACCAATAAGAATTTGGGCAATAGGAGATTTTGGTAAAGGAAATACAGGGCAATTAAATGTAAAAAATTCCTATATAAATTATACCGGATCTAAACATACAGATGTTTGGATGTGGCTTGGTGATAACGTTTATGATGATGGAAAAGACACTGAATACCAAAGTAAAGTATTTGCTTATAATGGCTTTAGTGATATTTTTTCGTGGCTACCTTTTTGGCCTACACCAGGAAATCATGACTATAATGAAGTTTGGGCTCAAAGTAGTTTTTTAGGAATACCTTATAGTAATTTACCACTACAAAATCATGTTGGCCCATATTACGACATTGTAGATGTTCCTAAACAAGCAGAAGCAGGAGGATTTCCATCTCAATTAGAAGTTTTTTACTCTTTTGACTATGGTAATGTGCACTTTTTATCTCTAAACTCAGAAGTATATGACATTGCCAATACTAATAATGGGATTAATCAAATGAAAGCTTGGTTAATTCAAGATTTACAACAAAACGATAAATTATTTACCATTGCATATTTTCATCAACCTCCTTATTCAAAAGGCTCTCATAATTCTGACGATGTATATGAACTAGCAATGACAAAAATGAGAGAAAAAATAATTCCTGAATTAGAAAATTTTGACATAGATTTAGTGATATGTGGTCATAGTCATGTTTTTGAAAGAAGTCATTTAATAAATGGGCATTATGGTTTTTCTCCTTCATTTGATGTGCCTACAATGATGAAAAATGGCACAAATGGAAATTTAGCACAAGGAAATGCTTATATTAAAGATACTTTAAATAATAACGATGAAGGAACCGTTTATGTTGTTTGTGGTAATTCGGGCAGTAGCGAAACGGCACCAGCCTTAAATCATCCCGTGATGGCATACACTGACGGCGGATCCAATGCTTATGGGTCGTTTGTAATGGACGTTAAAAAAAACAGATTAGATGGAAAATATTTAAAAGTAGATGGAACAATTGGTGATGAATTTACAATTCTCAAAAAGAATTTAGCTTTAAGTAATATTAGCAGTAAAGTATTATGTCAAGGAGATTCTATATTAGTGCAAGCAAATCATAAGGGAGGCTCAGATAGTTTAAGATATGAGTGGCTACCAACAAATAACGTAGCAAATTCTATTTATATAAAATCAAATTCTATTACAACCTATACTTTAAAAGTAACAGATTTATTAACCGGGCAAATTGAAAATAAAACTTTCAATGTCAATATTATACATACACCAACCGTTACGAATGTAAATGATACATTATTTACGCAGCAAGGTTATTCTTATCAATGGTATTTTAATGGCGCCATTATTAATGGTGCTACAAATCATTACCATGTCCCATCCCAATCCGGAAACTATAGTGTTGAATTAATTCAAAATCCATGTACAAATCTATCTACATCGTTTCCATATATTAGTTTAGGTATAAATGAATTACAAACCGATTTCAGCATTTACCCAAATCCTATAAAAACAAAATTATATATTAAAAACAATCCTATTAATCGTTGGACAAATGTTGAAATTAGAACTGTTGAAGGAAAAATTTTATGGAATGAAGCATTAAATAATACAATTCATGAATTAAATTTTTCTAATTATGCTTCAGGAATTTATTTTATTGTTTTATCAAATTCAAAAAATGACAAACAGTTTAAAGTAGTAAAAGAATAATTTCAAGTGCTGATTAGTATAATTATTTACTAACTTCTATATATTTTAAGCTTGTTTTTGGAGTTATTTTGTAGAATCAAAAATAAAATTGTTAATTCTGAAAGTGGCGTTGGCTTTACGTTTTTAATATACTAGTTTAGTCCCAACTAAACACTTCTTACATGACTAAAATATATTATTCCATTGTAGCTTCCTGCTTTTGCTCTTTATTTTTTGCACAGCAAAACATATACAAATTAGAAGGAGCAAAAATTGATTTCAATTCAAGCGTTACTAATTTGCCTCTGCAAGTTAGTTTTGATGAATCCAAGCATTTAACAGAAACTCAGTTTAACGACTGGATACGAAAAGTATTGATTGAAAGTCAGGATGTGTCATTTGAAACTATAAAAACAGAGTATGATCATTTAGGTTATACGCATTGTCGTTTACAACAATATTATAAAGGCTATAAAATTGATGGGGCTGAAATTATTACTCATAGTAAACAACACGAAATCCATTCATTTAACGGTGATTGGTTTAGAGATATTTCTCCAATTAATTCTATTTCCATTACCCAACAGCAGGCTCTTCAAGCTGCTTTAGCAAAAGTAAATGCAAAAAAATACAAATGGGAAAATAAAGCTGAAGAACTTCATATGCGAGAGGTTTTAAATAATCCCAATTTTAGTTATAAACCAAAAGGAGAATTATGCATAGTAACAGCGATTGAATCAAAAAATAAAAAAATAACCTACACATATGCTTATAAATTTAATATATATGCCGAAGAGCCTTTATATAGAGCTAATGTTTATGTTGATGCTGCTTCCGGAAAAATAATTGGTGAGCAAAATTTAATTTGCACAATTGATGCTGTGGGAACAGCCAATACCAAATATAGCGGTACTAAACCTATTACAACAGACAGCTATGCCAGTGGATACAGATTAAGAGAAGCAGGAAGAGGTCAGGGTATTGAAACATACAATTTAAATAACTCTTCAACTTATACCAATACTGATTTTACCAACGCTACAAATACGTGGACAGTAGTTAATAATAATCAGGCTGCCACGGATGCTCATTTTGGGGCGGAAGCTACATACGATTATTATATGCAAAAACATAACAGAAATAGTATTGACGGAAATGGTTATAAATTATTAAGCTATGTACACTATAGTACCAATTACGTAAATGCATTTTGGGATGGCCAGCGTATGACATATGGAGACGGAAGTACTTCACAAGGATTTACTATAATGACAGCCTTAGATGTTTGCGGACATGAAATAACTCATGGACTTGTTCAAAATTCAGCCAATTTAGGAAATGGTGAAGCTGGTGCATTAAACGAAGCTTTTGCAGATATTTTTGGAACATGTACAGAATGGTTTGCCAGACCAACACAACACGATTGGATTATGGGTAAAGATATCACTACAAACTCACAAGGAATTAGAAACATGTCTAATCCTGGTCAATTCCAAGATCCGGATACGTATCAGGGCACAAACTGGGATGCCTCAGGAGAAGTTCACATTAATGCCGGACCTTGTGATTATTGGTTTTATTTATTAACCGTTGGAGGTAGTGGTACTAATGATATTAGTCAAACATATAGCGTTACAGGTATTACAATGGAAAAAGCGGCAGCAATTGCTTTCAGATCTTTAACCGTTTACATGACTCCGAGTACAGATTATGCTAATGTTAGAAATTATACAATACAAGCGGCAAAAGATTTATATGGTGCCTGTTCAAATGAAGTAATTCAAACCACTAATGCATGGCATGCTGTAGGTGTTGGAGCAAAATATGTTTCTGGAAACATTGGAACAAATTTCATGTCAAATCAAAGTGTTTCATGTAGCTTGCCTCTAGTTGTTGATTTTAGCAATACAACAGCCTCAGCTCAAACATACATGTGGGATTTTGGCGATGGAGTATCAAGTGCGTCTACAAATCCATCACATACCTATACAACCAACGGTACTTATTCTGTAAAATTAGTAGCAACCGGTTGCGTTGCAGGATCAAAAGATTCAATTATAAAAACAAATTACATCACCATCAATTCTCCGTCAGCTCCTATAGGAAATGATGTTAACCTATGTTCAAACTCTTCCACAACAATAACTGCTACAGGCACCGGCACCATTAAATGGTATAACACAGCCAGTACCGCACAACAAATTGGTGTCGGTTCAACATATGTAACTCCGGTGTTAACCAATAACAAAACTTACTTTGCTGTTAACACAATTTCTCAAACTCCTATTTTTGGAGGACCGGCAACAAATACTGTTTTTGGAGGAGGATCCAACTTTAATGCTAACTCAGATCGTTATTTAATATTTGATGTTTTTCAACCTTGTGTATTAAAAACAGTAAAAGTCGTGGCTAATTCAGCCGGAAACCGAACTATAGAATTAAGAAATTCAAGCGGTACTGTTTTACAATCAACCGTTGTAACCATACCTGCCGGTACACAAACAGTTTCATTAAACTTTAATTTAACTCCAGGCACAGATTATCAATTAGGAACGAGTGGAACATTAATTGATATGTGGAGAAATAATACGGGATCTGGTTATCCATATAATATTGGAAGTGCGGTAAGTATTAAAACAGCAGATGCCGGAAATTCTTTCTATTATTATTTTTATAATTGGGAAATTCAACCGTTAGATTGTAGAAGTATAGCAACTCCAATCAAAGTGAATGTGAGTATTTGTACAGGTTTGAATGAGGCAACAGACGAATATAATATTCAATTATATCCTAATCCAACGTCTGATATTTTAACTTTGAATTTAACTGAAGAACTAGCCAGTAAAACAAAAAGTATTGAAATTTATGATGCCTTAGGAAAAATGATAAAATCTGTTTCAATTGTATCAGCACAAACACATATTCATGTATCTGATTTAGCAAGGGGCTTATATACTTGCAGATTTATTAATGCTTCCAATCAAACCATTGTAAAACGTTTTGTAAAGGAATAAATTAATATTTTATACTAAATAAAGAGTTTTATAATTAGTAAAACTCTTTATTATAAAACAACTTCTGCTTTTTCAGTACCACTATATTGTATAATGATATTCTTTGGCTCATTTACGATTTTTTGTTGAGTAGAAAAGGTTTTAAAATCAAAATCTAAAGGCAATACCACATAACGGTATTTATGATGATTTAATTTTAATTCATCAATTAATTTATTTTTGGCTGTAAACTCAATTTCTTCTAAAAATAAACTTTTTGGTTTTACTTTAAAATGCAAATAATAATCAACAGCTATTAGCTGTTGTAAAATTGTATCGTTTGGATAGGTAGCTTTTGAATAGGCCGTTATAATATCAAAAACGTCTGTTAACGAATATTTATGGAAATCTTTTTGTGTTCCAAAAAAATGACCTAATCCTAATAAAAAATCGAAAATGCTATAA
>JAEUTR010000515.1 GCA_016787365.1 Bacteroidia bacterium | reverse complement strand
ATACGGAATGTTTGCTTGTAATGGTATTTTGTTTAATCATGAGAGTCCGTTGCGTGGCGAAACTTTTGTAACACGTAAAATTACCCGTGCAGCAGCAAAAATTAGTTTGGGATTACAAGACAAACTATTTATGGGAAATATTGATTCCGAAAGAGATTGGGGTCATGCTAAAGATTATGTAGAAGGGATGTGGCGTATGTTACAGCAGGATGAGCCAGAAGATTTTGTTTTAGCAACTGGAATTAAAATTACAGTACGTGAATTTATTAATATGGCATTTGCTGAGGTTGGTATTATTTTGAAGTGGGAAGGAAAAGATGAAAATGAGAAAGGGATTGATACTTCAACAGGTAAAGTGCTAGTAGAAATTGATCCAAAATATTACCGTCCGGCTGAGGTTGATTTATTAGTAGGTGATGCAACAAAAGCTAAAACAAAAATGGGTTGGACTCCAACTTATACAGTTGCGGCTTTATGTAAAGAAATGGTACACGCTGATGTGGAGTTGTTTAAACGAGATAAATATTTGTTAGAAGGCGGACACAAAATATTAAACTACAAAGAATAAAACATTAAAACCTCCAAACGAATGGAGGTTTTTTTGAAACTACAAAAAACACGATACATGGAACTTAATTCCAAAATATACATAGCAGGTCACCGCGGGATGGTTGGTTCTTCTATTATGCGAAACCTACAGAGCAAAGGCTATAACAATATTATTACTCGTGCATCAAAGGAATTAGATTTACGCAATTCACAAGCTGTTAGTGATTTTTTTGCGAATGAAAAACCAGAATATGTTTTTTTAGCTGCAGCTAAAGTAGGAGGCATACAAGCTAACAATATTTATAGAGCCGATTTTATTTATGAAAATTTAATGATTCAAAATAATGTGATTCATAATTCGTATGTAAGCGGCGTAAAAAAATTAATGTTTTTAGGTAGTTCATGTATTTATCCAAAGATGGCGCCTCAACCATTAAAGGAAGAATATCTATTAACAGGCCTACTAGAAGAAACAAACGAGCCTTATGCCATTGCAAAAATTGCTGGAATCAAAATGTGCGAAAGCTATAAGCGTCAGTATGGATGTAATTTTATTTCAGTGATGCCAACAAATATGTACGGACCTAATGATAATTATAATTTAAATAATTCTCATGTATTGCCTGCATTAATTAGAAAATTTCATGATGCCAAAGAAAATAATTTACCATCCGTAGAAATGTGGGGAACAGGAACGCCCATGCGCGAATTTTTACATGCCGATGATTTAGGAGATGCTTGTGTGTTTTTAATGAATACTTATGATGGAGAACAATTTGTAAATATTGGTTCGGGAAAAGATTTAACCATAAAAGATTTAGCACTTTTAATAAAAGATATTGTTGGATTTAAAGGGGATATTGTTCATGATTTATCTAAGCCTGATGGCACTCCTCGTAAATTAATGGATGTTTCATACTTACACTCATTAGGGTGGAAACATAAAATTGAATTACCGGAAGGAATTAAACAAGTGTATGAAGATTTTAAGAAAAAAGAAGGCGTTAAAGCTTGGTAAGATTAAGTAGTAAGGTAAACTAAACGATAGGTGATCATTTTACATATAATAAAAATTCGATTGTTTAGGTGCAATAAACTTACACTTTACATTTTATTACTTACAACTATTTCTTTAAAAGCTCAGTTTTATAATTTACCTAACGATTACTTTTTCAATACATTTTCTCAGCGACAACTAGCACGGATTGACTCTGAACAAATTCACTCAGGAATACAGCCATACATACCTTTTTTTAATAAAAAATATGAATTTACAGCAGACACGCATCGTTTATTTAAATTCATTACAGATGACCCATTAATCGATAAAATTTTCTTCGATCATCTCATACATATCAAATCCAAAACAGGGAAATATGAATTTAAAGTAGACCCTTTATTAAATTTTGAATTTGGAAAAGCGGAATACGATACGGCAAAAGCCGAACGAGTTTCCACCAATACTCGTGGTTTTATTGCCAGTGGGTCAATAGGAAAAGATTTTTATTTTGAAACGATGTTTGCCGAAAATCAAAGTCAGTTTCCTATATACATTTCTCATTATAATAATCAAACTAATATTGTTCCCGGGCAGGGGCGATACAAAGTATTTAAAACAACAGGATATGATTATGCATTTTCATCAGGTTTTGTATCCTATCAGGCTTTAAAAAAATTAAATATTCAATTAGGTCATGGAAAACAAAAAATAGGAAATGGATATCGTTCTTTATTGTTAAGTGATAATGCATTTAATTACCCTTATTTAAGAGTAACGTCCGAATGGCTGAAAGGAAAGTTGCAATATACTAACATATATGCTGTATTAATGAATTTAACAACCGGTGGTGCTATTACTCCAAAATTTACAGAACCTTTATTCCAAAAAAAAGCTGTAGCCTTTCAGTATCTGAGCTATAATGTAAATAAAAGAATTAATATTGGTTTATTTCAGGGAATGATATGGAATGCGGCAGATAGTATGAACAGACAACATCTGGACTGGCAGTATTTTAACCCGGTTATTTTTTCAAACCTTGGATTTTATGGTTTAAATAATAAAAACAATATTGTTATTGGAGCTACTGTAAACATAAAAATTACAAATAAAATTTCTGTGTACGGACAATTTATGGGAGATGATTTTAGCAACGTTATTAAATTAGGAAATGCATTTGGCTATCAGATTGGAGCAAAATATTTCGATGCATTTAAAATAAAAAACCTAATGCTTCAGATGGAATATAATGACGTTACAGAAGGGTCTTATAATAGCCCATTTGGTACATATGGAAATCAAAGTTATTCTCATTACAGTCAAAATTTAGCGTATACGCCTGGTTATGGACAAGAGTTGATATTACTTGGAGATTATAAATTCAGGAGAGCATTTTTAAATGCCAAATTAAATATGCAATGGTTAACATTTAACAAATATGCATTATATAATAACACAATTTCTAAAATACAATTAGGCTATACTATAAATACAGCTTATAATTTTAATGTATCTTTAGGGTATAATTACAGGGCACAGGACTTTTTAGGATTTAACGAATCAAATAATAAAACAACGTTTTACACCATTAGCTTAAAATCAAATTTATATAATACTTATTATGATTTTTAAAATTTAATTATGGCTATATTAATTTTAGTATTTATAACAGCATTTGCAGTTGTTTTGTATTCTACACCGGCACTTATTAAAGTAGCTGTTTTAAAACGGTTGATCGATTTACCTACCGAAGATAGAAAGGTTCATAAAAGAGCGGTGCCAACTATTGGTGGTATTATTATATACGCAGCAACTTTATTTTCTTTTTCATTATGGTATAATATAGATGATTTACACGAATATGATCAGATATATGAATCAGTTAAAGAATTTAAAATTTTAGTAGCTACGAGTTTGGTATTGTTTTTTGTAGGCGTAAAAGATGACATCATAGGAACCTCTCCTGTAAAAAAATTATTTGCCAATATTTTAGTAGGATTAATTTTAGTACTAATGGGCGATATTAGAATTACAGGCTTGCACGGCGTTTTTGGCGTCAATGAAATCCCTCTTTGGGGAAGTATCTTTTTGTCTTTGTTTACTTATATTGTTGTAGTAAATGCTATGAACTTAATTGATGGAATTGATGGTTTAGCGGCAGGCATTGGATTTATAGCATCTTCCGTTTTTGGAATTTGGTTTATTTTCGCAGGCGAATATACTTTAGCATCATTATCTTTTTCCCTCTCCGGTGCTTTATTAGGCTTCTTGATTTTTAATTTTTCGCCCGCTAAAATATTTATGGGAGATAGCGGATCACTTATTATAGGAATGTTTATTTGTGTGTTAAGTATTAAATTAATTGAATATCCTTTATCGCGATTAGATGATTTTTGGATTCATATTTCTAATCCAATATTGGTTATAGCAGCACTTACATACCCATTAACAGATACTTTAAGAATTTTTATTATCAGAGCTGTTAAGGGTCAATCTCCTTTTGCAGCAGACAGAAACCACCTACATCATCGGTTGTTAGACTGTGGCTATTCTCATGTTAAAACAGTTATTATAATATATATCTACAGTTTTTTTACGGTAGCAATTTCGTTACTAAGTTATTTTTTAAGTCCAAGTTTAGCACTATTGGCAGTTTTAGGTTGTAGTGGATTATTTATTTTGTTTGTCCATTTTTCTTATCAATCGGCTCAAAATAAACAAATAAATAAATAGTAGTTTGAAATTGACAAGATACAATACAATTTATAAAAACTTTTGTAATACCGGAATTGCAATAGTGTATTTATTATTGCCAATTCATGCTCAAACCGAACCACAGGCACAAAACAGTTTTATAAATCCGGAAACACAGCAAAGCATCGATTATTGGAATATTAAAACACCTGATTTCGAATTTCATTCGTCATTTAAACCATATCTTTTTTCTACGTTACAAAATTTTTCAGACACTTCCGTTAAATTTTCACATCACCCCATTAAAAACTTTTTTTTAAGTAAAACATTAAATGAGGGGCCGAATAAACGGAATCAATATAATATTCAGGTATTGCCCATTATTGATTTACAGGCAGGGTATGATATATTATCTTCCGGAATATTATCCGAAACAATAGGAGGCGCTCATGCCAAATTAAACATTAATAATGATTTTACATTTGCATTAACTGCTATAGGCGGGCGGGTTTCTTATCCAGGATTTATTGATACCACTATTCAAACTACAGCTTTAATTCCGGGACTAGGAAGAGCATTTAAAAATAGTGATGGAAGTTATAATTTTTCAAATGTAACAGGATATGTTTCATATAGTCCGAATAAAATTTTTAATGTCCAGTTAGGGAACGATAAACATTTTATCGGGG
>JAEUTR010000504.1 GCA_016787365.1 Bacteroidia bacterium | reverse complement strand
GGTCTGTGGCATTTGGTTCAATATAAAAAATACTTTTGTTTTCAATAGATGCAACAGTACCGGGTACATCCATTCCAAAAACGGTACTTGCATCCCAAGTAATCCATTCAAACTTATCAGTGGCTGTATTGTGATAGATATAATAATTATGTACGAAGCGAAAGGCATACGAATCAAAATCAACAAACATGTTACAAGCAGCCCAAGCGCCAATAAAAGAGTTAGCATTTAAAACTTTATCTACCGAATCTTTAAATTCAGTGTTTGTTGTTGTATTTATTTGTTTTGTTAGATTAATTAAATCGCTCCAATTATTAGCTACTTTATTTGTTTTTAAAGTATAGCAGTTGTAGTAAGAAGCCAACGTGCCGTGGTATTTCAAATCTGCACAGGTTGGTCCGTTACCATCTCCTTTAAATAAGTTGCCACCTTTATTGCCGAATCTATCTTTACAAAATGGTTTATTTATTCTTTCTCCAATTTGGTAAAATCCTGAATAAACGCCATTTATATATAATTTTGCATAATTAGAACGAGGAGCACTTAATCCTTTGGAATTAAGAAAATCTAAAAACAGCTTTTCCCTCATGAAGCTTGGATCTTGATAGCAATTATTCAAATTAATAGAGCTTAAACTATCATATTTCTGATTGTTTTTATATTCATCAAATGATAGCGTAAAAGGCTTTTTATTACCAGGATAATTATAATATGACGAGTTGCCTTTAAATTGTATTCCCACAGAATCGAGAGTAGTAATGCCGTCAATAATTACTTGAGCAGGAATATAAGTTGATGAATCATTTGCGTCGTCATAAGCCTTATTATTGACTAATAACGTCCAGTAATTAGATTGAGGAAAAACAATATTAACGGTATGTACCTGAGTAACATTAAACAAATTATCTCCTGCTGTAATTTGAGCCTTACAAAGCGTTGAGATAATACTTAATATGAATAATAGTTTTTTCATGGTTTTAGTTTTATTTATTTATAATCACTTTTTTGTTTATAGTTGAGTTACCTGTTTTAATAGTAATGTTATATACTCCGCTTTTTAATAATGTATTTACCTCTTGTTTATTTAGTCCTACCGTTTGTGATTTATGCATTGTTTTATAAACCTCTCTACCTAAAACATCAGTCATTTCAATAGTTACATCTTCGTTTTTAGTTAACTGATATTCAATTGAAAAACTACCGCTCGTAGGATTTGGGTAAATAAGTACATCATTAACTGTTGTTTCTGTTTCATTTATACTTGTAATAAGTGCGCCAAGATTAATATTATCAACGTATAAATTATTTCCACCATCTGTTACGTTTACAATTTTAATTTGTACGTTGGGATAGGTTGTATATGTTGCTAAGCTAATATTTGCAATTTTCCAAACCGTGCTTGCTGATGGTAAGTAAGGAGTTGTTTGAGTTGTGCCAGTTGTCATTGCTGTTCCTGTTCGATAAAATACCTGCGACCAGTTAACTCCGCAATCTTTTGAAACTAATACAATTAATTCATCCGAATAATTTGGGTCTGATTTTGCATAAGCCCATTTAAAGTTTAAATAAGGTGTTCCTACAAAAGAAGTGAAGTCAAAGCGTGGTAATAGCAAAGCGTCAGATTGACCATAATTTATATTTATTAAATTATCAATTTTTGCACTTGCTAAGCCTTGATAAGCAACAGCAATAGTATCACGTTGCCAAGTTATGCCTCCATCGGGATTATCAATTGTAATACCATTTGTTGGAAAGATTACTGATTCAAAATTTTCAAAATATGGCAAAGCTTGACCTACTGGTGGCGTTGTTACATTTACATAGTTATTTGAAATTAAGCTATCTGTACCATAACTATTTGTAGCAATTAATTTTACCTGAAAATTACCAATTGCTGCATAACTAACAGTTGGATTAGCAACTGAGGATATTGCAGGAGTTCCGCCTTGAAAATACCATTGATAGGTTGTTGGATTATTTTGAGATTTGTTATAAAATACTATGGAATTGCCAATACAAATATTTTGATTTAGTGTAACAAAATCAGCAATTACTTTGCAATTACTATTTACAAAACCACTATCACAGCCTGTTGAATCTAAGTTCCATTGTTGCCAAATATCATTACGAAAACTTGTAAGTGTAGCGTGCATACGTTGTTTTTGACCATTGCTAAACATACTTTTGCAATTATCGTTTGAGTAATCCATATAATTTTGAATTTGGTCGTCGATGTTTGGAAAATCATTTGAGCAACTATTAATAGTTGGGCAACCATAATTTGGATTTGCAGCGGGTGGGGTATCGCAAACTAAATCCCCATCTGCACAAGTATCAACGCCACAACCTCCATTAAACGTATGATACAAGCCAAACCAATGACCTATTTCGTGTGTAGTTGTTCTGCCTAATGAAGATGCTGCTGTTCCTATTCTACCATAATAATTATGTTTAACAACAATTCCATCTTCATCAGGCGGACCGCCAGGAAAAGATGAGTAACCTAAAATACCGCTACCGTTGTTTATATTTTTTACAACGTACATATTTAAGTAACGTGTATTATCCCAGTAACTCAATAACTTTAATTGGCTTCGTTGATAGGTTTGATGATTAGATAATGGACTATTTATTCTTACAATACCATTTGTACATTTCCCTAGGGGATCTTTTTTAGCTAGACAAAATTCAATATCGGTATCTACTCCTGCACCAAAGCCATTAGTCCCCACTTTTTTTCTAAAATCCTCATTTAAAACGTCAATTTGACTTTGTATTTGAGCGTCCGAAATATTATTAGTACCTCCATCGTGTATCACATGTACCACAACTGGTATTATTTTTAAGTTTGGATTATGTGATAGCAGTTTTTTTTCTGCATTAAATAATTCCCGCTGTATTTCGAGTTCAGCATTTTCAATTGTCTTTTTATTATTTCTTTGGTATTTGTCGAAATAACAAGGTTCGGTGTTTTGAGCTTTAGAAATTAAAGCCACAAACATTAGAGTACTAATTATAAGTAAATTTTTCATGTGTTTTTATTAATGTATTAATTTAATTCCTTTATAAAGCCAAAGTGTACCAAAAATGGTGTTAAACGATTTCAATGCCTCAACATTTTTAAATCCTCCAATTTTAATATACGCAGGTAATAAGCCTTTTACATTATCTGTGGTTGTTTTAAAGCCATCTAAAAATTGTACTAGATAAAATAAAAGTCGCATCATAACATTATTAGAAAGTCCCCAATCAGCAATATGCAACTCTCCATTTGGTTTTAATACTCTGTATATTTCTTTTAATGAGTTTTCTTTCTGTTCCCTATCTAAATGATGAAAAACTAAACTTGTTACCACTCTATCAAAATAATTATCAGGATAAGGCAGTTTTATACCATCGTATTGAGTTAATTCAACATCAACATCTTGTTCTTTAATTTTTTGCTTTGCTATTTCTAAGATTTTATTATCAACATCAACCCCCTCTAATTTTACTTGAGAATATTCTTTTTTAAGTAAAATGGAAAGCGTAGCAGTTCCAACCCCAAAATCTAAAACAACACTATTGGGCTTTATATTGGCTTGATTAATTAATGCCTTTTTAAATTTTGTTTCGGGCATTGTAAATGCTACCAAAGGATTATAAATTTTAGTTAGCCAATTGTATTTTAATGCAGGTATGTAAGTTTTATTTTCCATTATCTATTATTTTTGAAAGGTAAAGACTGTGACCAAATAATTGTAGGCCATGATAGATTGATACTTTTAAGATTTTACTTTTTAATATTTTAGCAGCACAACTAGCGCTGTGCTTATCTGATGGCATTAGAAAAGTTCCTTTTTCATATTCGCCATTTTCATAAACTAAATCCATCATAACAATTTTATTTATTTCGTTTTTTTTATCTGTCATTTTTACCCAAAATATTTTACCGAAATATTTATCGCCTTGTTTGTAAATATTTATTTTTCTCTCGCCGTCACTGGTAAGCCAATTACCTATTATATCATTTGCTGTTTGTGCGTAATATTTAATTGTTGAAGTGAAAAGTAGAAATAAGACTATTTTTTTCATTTATGTAAGTTTTGAACTATTTAATATTTTTAAAATATTTTGCTGCGTTAACGGTTTTTCAATAAAACAACAATTTAATTCCTCTACTATTAATTTATCATTTGGATTTATTGATGCTGTAGTAACAATTAATTTAGTTGAATGAAAATGATCTAATTCTTTGATTTTTTTCACAAACTCAATTCCATTCATTACAGGCATATTCATATCTATAAACATATAACTGGGAGGGATTTTAATTTTTGCTAAATGTGAAAAAGCTAATGTTGATTGATTAAATGATTGGATTTTTGTAATACCATGAAATTCCAAAAGCTTTGTGGTTATAAAATTATCAATTTCACAATCATCAATAAGTATTACGGATTTTTCGGTATTCATTAATAAAATTATAGTATAAAAAAATCTCAGAACGCAGTCTTTTTTTGAATAAACTAGCTATGAAAACAAAAATTTCAAAAAAGGTACTGCGCTCTAATTTTATAAATTATTGAATTAAAACTATCCCATTTGGTTTTGC
>JAEUTR010000063.1 GCA_016787365.1 Bacteroidia bacterium | reverse complement strand
ACTCTATAATTCAACAATTAATCAATTGATATATAATCTTTACTATAATAAACGCCTTTCGCTTCTTTTTCTAGTTGTAAAATTAAATCGTTGGCTAAAGAGCTCGCACCAAAACGGAACCATTTATTATCTAACCAAGCATTACCAAGTGTTTCGTGTAGCATCACTAAATATTGTAATGCTCCTTTAGCTGTGCTAATACCACCAGCGGGTTTCATGCCAACTTGGATTCCTGTTTTAAAATAATAATCTTTAATTGCGTCAAGCATTACTAATGTAACAGGCATCGTTGCTGCTACTCCAATTTTTCCGGTTGATGTTTTAATGAAATCGGCTCCTGCATAAATGGCAATATCACTTGCTCTCCGAACATTATCTAATGTCGAAATTTCGCCCGTTTCAAAAATCACTTTTAAGCGTGCGTTATATTTATGCGTTAAATCTTTAATGGTTGCAATTTCATCAAATACAAAACTGTAGTTGCCTTTCAAAAATTCGCCTCTGCTAATCACCATGTCAATTTCATCAGCACCATTATCCAAGGCTAATTTTGTATCTAATAATTTAATTTGCATGGTAGAATTTCCACTTGGGAATGCTGTAGATACAGAAGCCACTTTTACCTTGCTTCCTTTTAAAGCCTCTTTAGCTGTTTTTACCATGGTTGGATAAACGCAAACTGCTGCTGTAGTTGGCAAATCAGGTAAAGCTAAATGAGGATGCATGGCTTTATAACACATTTGTTTCACTTTTCCTTCTGTATCCTTTCCTTCCAAAGTGGTTAAATCAATCATGTTAAGTGCTAATTTTAGCGCCTGAACTTTACTTCCTTTTTTAATACTTCTTGTATTAAAACGAGCCACTCTCTCCTCTATTCCAACCTGATCAATAGTTGGGCTGTTTTTAAAATCGTATGCCATGTTAATCTTTATTAAAACAGGTTATATTAACCAAAAGTAAGATATTTAATTGTATTTTTAAGTTCTTAATTCTATCTAATCTGAGTCGCTCAAATCACATATTTTCAAATCAGTCGGAGTTGGTAACAAGCTCTGATAAGGAAAATCTATTGTCTCATAAAGGATTGGCAATTTGGATGACAGGTTATTCGGGTTCAGGTAAAAGTACGCTGGCTTACCAGCTGGAAAGGCGTTTACATGAAGAAGGTATTTTAACTAAAGTATTGGATGGTGATATTTTACGCCTTGGAATTAACAAAGATCTTGGGTTTAGCATGGAAGATAGAACGGAGAATATTCGTCGTACTGCCGAATTAACCAAACAACTTGTTAGCTGCGGCGTTGTAGTGATTTGCAGTTTAATTACTCCAACTAATGAGCTTCGCAGATTGGCAGAAAACATTATTGGAAACCAGCATTTTATATTATATCATATAGCTACTCCACTAACTGTTTGCGAGCAAAGAGATGTAAAAGGACACTATGCAAAAGCCCGATCAGGAGAAATAAAAGAATTTACAGGAATATCCAATCCGTTTGAAACACCAACAAATGCTATTTATAGTATTGACACTTCTGAACTTTCTATTGAAAAGAGTGTTGATATCATGTTTGATGACCTTTTTCCCCTATTAGCTATTTGATGTTTGCACTTTGTGATAAAATACTAGGAAAAAATATTTTAAAACCGAATAGAAAATTATTTGGCAACTATACTTTTACCTGCTTTGAAGAAATAGAAAAAATTCCTGAAAGTGAGTGGACACAAGCCATCAATAACAAGAATGTTTTTTTATCGTACAACTATTTGCGTGTTCTTCATAAAGAAACATCAACACATTTTAGATTCAGATATGTTATTATTTATAACAGAAAAAATCCAATAGGCGTAGTTTATTTTCAAATCAACGACTTTTCTGCTTCGCTTTTTGGCGAGCTCATTGAAAAACAAATTACCGAACTAAAAAGCAAGAGGGCCTCTGTTTTTCAAAGATATATTGAGCATAATGAACACGAAACCATTATGCGTTTAGTAACTTGTGGCAATAATTTTATTAGCGGAGAGCATGGTTTTTATTTGGATGTTAACAGCAAAAAAACAACTTTTAAATTAGTAGAAGGTGTTATTGATTGTGTAGCAAGGGCCGAAAAATTAAGAGGGAAAATATCAGCCATTTTGGTAAAAGATTTTTATGCCGAGGGGTTTGGTGATAAAGATTGTTGGTACTGCAACAAATTTATCCATTTTAATGTAGAACCAAATATGATCATTGATTTACCGAATGGTTTATCAACTTTAACCGACTACATTAGTTGTTTTTCTAAAAAATACAGAAATCGTGCAAAAAATATTTTAAAAGCCAGTTCATCATTAACTAAAAAACGGTTGTCTATTGATGAAATTTCTTTTTATAAAAACACCATGCATGATTTATATACGCAGGTTTTCAATCAGGCTAAGTTTAAATTAGTGCATTTGTCTCCCGGTTATTTTGAAGATGTAATTAAAGCCAACATCAATTCATTTTATGTGGATGCCTGGTTTTTAGAAGATAAAATGATTTCATTTGCTTGTGGATTTTGTCTTGAAAATGAAGTTGAGGCTCATTATATTGGTTTTGATTACGCTCATAACAAAACATATGAATTATATCAAACTATATTATATAGTTACATTGAACAAGCTATTTTAATGCACAAAAGAAAAATAAATTTAGGTCGTACCGCTTCTGAAATTAAAACAACTGTTGGGGCAAAGCCTCATGAATTATTGTGTTATATCAAACCTCAAAATACTGTATCTAAATTAATTATGAAGCCATTTATGCAATTTTTGCAACCTACAGAATGGATTCCCAGAAACCCATTTAAAGAAGAATAAAAAACCCGCTTTTAGCGGGTTTTTTTATATCTGTTTTTTTAATCATCCGTTGGATCAGGTGCTTTTCTGGCCGCTGCCTTTTTAGCTTTTATTTTCTTAGGCCAAAGCACATTAATTAATTCGTTATGAACCGTAATCATAGATGCACTTACGCCGTTAATAATTACTACATCTTTATTTGAATTACCTTTCCATGTTCGTACAACTTCTTCGTAAGTATCATCTTCTTTAATGATGTATAGCTTCACTAATTTTTTTCCTCTAACCTCAGCTTTACCACTCCAACAATTAGCTTTCGCTCCTATCCGTGATGTAATGATAACATCCGTGTAAATACCATCTTCTACTTCATCTGCTCCACGTTCGTCAAACTTCTGAGACCATTTATTATAACAGTTCAATTCTCTTGGTTCTTCTGTTTGTGCCTTTATATTTATAGCAGCTAATGTTACCGCAAATGCTAATAGTACTTTTTTAATCATGGTATGGTTTTTTAGAATTATAAATATACAATTTATCAAATTTAAAACAATCTCATTTATGATTTTTTTGATTATTCGGTATTTTTTATCAAAATCGCACTTGTTTCATCATTCGTGTAAAGAGATTCTTTGTTTTGTGTCATGCTAAATTCTTTATCGTTTTTAAACAGATAAAAATAATCTTCACGGCCATTAATCCCTTTTCGGTGCGTTGGATTCAACCATTTTAAATCCCATGTATAGCGGTAAAAATTTGTACTTGGCTCAAATAACCAATTAATTCCCAGCTGAACCTGTTTATCCGGATGGTTGATATGTTCAGTAACCAATTTTTCCATTACCAATTTGGTGTCTTTATCATACTTCCAGTCTTTATAATAATTTAAATGATGATTTTGATACAAGTTAATGGATAACAAAACAGATAATCCGTATGCCATAAAAATACTTCCCCATTTAAAATACGTATATAAATATTGGATGCAGAAGATAAAATTCAGGATAAACAGCGGATAAAAAAATAAAGCGAAACGATGTACATAAAAATCATTCCCTAATACAATATGCTGTATTTGGGTAATGACAACCATTAACAGTAAGGTTAAATTCATGAAAACAAGGGGTAATTGTTCTTTAAAAAAAATATACTGTTGCTTCATTAATTTTAAAGCAATTAGCCCAAGGATTAAAAAAATTACAAGTACTATGCCTGTTTTAATAAGCGAAGCAGATAAAGGTGTGATTGCCGTTTCGTAAAATAAATCATCAATAGATGAGCCTACAGTATCTTCTAAAAATCCCTTTTTACCTCCAAAATCCAACAAACTTTTTTTAGAAATTCTCCTCAACGGTTCATACAAAACCATCGCCGAAAGTATGACTGAAATAACATTTATCTTATTTAATTTTATAAATGTCTCTTTCTCCCCAGTGGCATTTAATCTGCTTTTTGTTTTAATATAACTTATGGCATTAAACGTAAACAAAGCTGCGACATAATAATTTAACAAAGAAAAGTTACTCATTACTGCTAAAAAAGCGCCTACATTAAATAATATTAAATGCACAGGTTTTAATGTTGTAAAATAGTTGCAGATATAGTAAATGCTCATTACTAAAAACCCAATTGATAATCCATAGCCTCTTGCCAGGGCAAAGAAATCCAATAAGTACGGGTTTAACGTAAGTAATAAATAACCGGGAATTATAAGTTTTGGAACATATTTATATAACAATAAAACTGCATACACACTGTATACTACAAATGCTAAAATATTAGGCATTCTTAAAATTAATTCCGAGTTTCCAAAAAGCTCTTCAAAATATTTAATTAAAACCGTATTTAAAATGTGATTGTTTGTATAGGGTGTTTTATATGAAATAATATCCATAAACCCCTGATGTACATAATGCAGATAAGTATAACACTCATCATGAGTGAATGATAAGTGTGCAGCCTTATATATAATATATGCAAGCAGGCTTATGCCAAAAGCCGTTACTAAAAACAGTTGGAATATACTTTTTGTAAATACTTTTTGAAACATAAACATATCAATGGATAAATTTAAGATATAATCTCAATTTAAAGAAATCCAAAACAGTAAGTGTGTTTTTGAAAATGCCTTTAAACATTGAGGTTTTAAAAGATGCTACAAATTATAGCAAAGGGCTGTTACTTTTTGATTTTAATTTGCAGAAAATTCAAGGTATGCTAGTTAAAACATTTGGGAGTGCTGTACATGGTATCAATGCCACAACCGTTACGGTTGAAGTGCACATGGGACAAGGTATAAATTTTTATTTGGTCGGCTTGCCTGATAGTGCTGTAAAAGAAAGTCATCAGCGCATTGATGCTGCCCTGAAAAATAACGGTCTGAAAATTCCGGGGAAACAAATCACCATTAATATGGCTCCGGCCGATATTCGCAAAGAAGGTTCCGCCTACGATTTAACTATTGCTGTGGGTATTTTAGCAGCATCAGAACAAATTAAAGCAGAAGAAATATCAAAGTACATCATCATGGGAGAATTATCTTTAGATGGTGAACTAAGACCTATCAAAGGAACTTTACCAATTGCCATTAAAGCTAAACAAGAAGGTTTTAAAGGCTTAATTATTCCGGAGGCGAACGCTAAAGAAGCTGCTGTTGTGGATGGACTGGATATTTACGGTATAACACATATTAAACAAATCATCGACTTTTTTAATGAAACCGCTGAGCTAGAAAAAACTACCATTGATATTGAGCAGGAATTTTTAACCCGATTGGATGATATTGAATTTGATTTTGCCGATGTGAAAGGTCAGGAAAATATCAAGCGGGCATTGGAAATAGCTGCTGCGGGCGGACATAATGTGATTTTAATTGGTCCTCCTGGAGCCGGCAAAACTATGCTAAGTAAACGTATGCCTTCTATCTTACCACCACTTACATTGGATGAAGCATTAGAAACCACTAAAATTCACAGCGTAGCCGGCCGAACATCTAAAACCATGGGATTAGTTACTAAACGTCCCTTCAGAAGCCCTCATCATACAATATCCGATGTGGCTTTAGTTGGTGGCGGCATGAATGCCCAACCGGGAGAAATTTCACTGGCTCATAACGGTGTTTTGTTTTTAGATGAATTGCCGGAATTTAAACGAACGGTTTTAGAAGTGATGCGTCAGCCTTTAGAAGACAGAATCGTTACCATTTCCCGGGCAAGGTTCAGCGTGGAGTATCCTGCAAGTTTTATGTTAATGGCCAGCATGAATCCATGTCCTTGTGGGTATTATAACCATCCCGAAAAAGAATGTGTATGTGCGCCGGGCGTGGTACAAAAATATTTAAATAAAATTTCGGGGCCTTTATTGGATAGAATTGATTTGCATGTTGAAGTAACTCCTGTTCCGTTTAGTGAATTAAGTAAAGCACAGCGTTCGGAGACCAGCAAAGATATCAGAGAACGAGTAATTAAAGCCCGATTAACTCAAACGGAACGTTATAAAACATCAGATGGCATATACTGCAATGCCCAAATGCGAACCAAAGATTTACGAACGTATTGCCATTTAGATGAAGCCAGTAATAGCTTATTAAAAACGGCCATGGAACGATTAGGTTTATCAGCCAGGGCATACGACCGGATTTTAAAAGTAGCCCGTACCATTGCCGATCTGGATACTTCTATTAATATCCAAACCAATCATATTGCTGAAGCCATACAATACAGAAGCCTAGACAGAGAAGGTTGGGCCGGGTAAACTCTACACAATATATTTCTAAATCTTATTTTTATCCGTCTTCTTAAACAAAATTGATTTAACTTTGTTACTGGATAAAAAGTAATAATGCCGAACCAATACGCTATAAAAGATTTAGAAAGACTTTCGGGTATTAAAGCCCATACGTTACGTATTTGGGAACAGCGTTATGGTATTTTAAAACCTGAACGTACAGATACTAACATCAGGTATTATACTTCAGATGATTTGAAACGGATTTTAAATATTTCATTGTTAAATAATAACGGTTTTAAAATTTCCAAAATCGCTAAACTTCCTGATGAGGAAATTATTAAACAGGCACAATCTATTTTAAATAATTATACCAAAGAAAATGATCAGGTAGATAATCTAGTTTTGTGTATGATGGAAATGAATGAAGCTAAATTCGAAAAAATTATTTCAAATTGTATCATTCATTTTGGTTTTGAAAGCACCATCGAAAAAATCGTATTTCCTTTTATGCGACAAATAGGAAACATGTGGCAGGTAGGAATTATTAATCCCGCTCAAGAACATTTTATTTCTCATTTAGTTCGACAAAAAATTATTGTAGGTATTGATGGTTTGTTTCCCGAGCCTTTGGCAAATCCTAAAACCTTTTTATTATTCCTGCCGTCCAACGAGTTGCATGAATTAGGTCTTTTGTATTGCAATTTTTTAATAAAAGCAAAAGGACACCGATGTCTGTATTTAGGTCAATCTGTTCCATTTGATGATTTATTGTCGGTAACAGATGTTGTTCCTGCAGATGTCATTGTAACCACTTTTACCAACCGAATAGATGGAATTTCTATTCAGGATTACCTCAACAATCTGTCAAATTCTTTCCCAAACTCGTCCATAATGGTATCCGGGAGAGTGTTTTTTCACGAAAATGAGCCTATAGAACTCCCAAAAAATGTTATTTTGTTCGAATCTCACGAACAATTTAAAAATGTCCTGCATAGTGTTAACTTTGCATTTAATGCGTACAAACCTAATTAAACTATTTATTCTTTCTTTTTTCCTTTTTTCATGTAAACCAGTGAAAGAAGAAGACGAAGTTGTGCCCGAAACTGTATTAAGTGAGGAGCAGCTCATTCAGGTATTAACCGACATTTACCTTGCAGAAGGTGCCTCCGGCATTAATGTGAAAGCCGTGACGGGAGAAAAATTTGACTCAGCATATATCTTCAATCCTTTAAAAGATAATCATATTGAACGTTCAAAATTTGATTCTTCAATGGTTTATTATACAAGGCATCCAAAAAAATTAAAAATTATTTACGATAAAGTTTTAGACAAACTAAGCGTTATACAAGCTAAAGGGAAATTAGAATAATTTTATTTTATGTCGATGATTAATAACATAAAACAATTAGCGCATCAGTATTTTGATGAAGTAATATCATTTAGAAGGCATTTACACCAACATCCTGAATTATCGTTTCAGGAATTTAAAACGGCGGAATACGTATGTTCAATTTTAGATAAATATAATATCCCTTATACTAAGGGAATTGTAAAAACAGGAATTGTAGCTATTATTGAAGGGAAAAATCCGAACAAAAAAACCATTTTATTACGCGCTGATTTAGATGCCTTACCCATTGAAGAACAAAATAATGTTGAGTACAAATCTCAAAATGTTGGTGTAATGCATGCCTGCGGGCACGATGTTCATACCGCTTCTGTGTTAGGAACTGCCATTATTTTAAATCAATTAAAGCATGAATTTGAGGGTACTGTGAAAATTATGTTTCAACCTGGTGAAGAGGTACTGCCTGGTGGATCGTCCTTAATGATTAAAGAAGGAGTATTGCAAAACCCAAAAGTAGATGTTGCCATTGCCCAACATGTATTCCCTAGTATGGAAGTTGGTAAAGTTGGTTTTAAAGAAGGGATGTATATGGCTAGTACCGACGAACTACATATTACTATTACAGGCAAAGGCGGACATGCTGCTATGGCTGGCGATTATCAAAATCCTTTAGTAGTTGCCGCACATATTATTACTGAAATTGAAAAACAATTTCCTTTTACAATTGATGCAGAAGGTGTAGCAAGAAACACAATAAATAATATTCCCACGGTTATTGCTTTCGGAAAAATAGAAGGCAAAGGTGCAACCAATGTTATTCCTGAAAGTGTTTATTTAGCAGGTACCTTCCGAACAATGGATGAAGTATGGAGAAAGGAAGTAAAAAACAAGATTACAGAAATTATACAAGAGGTTTCTTTTAAATACAATACAAAAGCAACTATCAATATCGTTGATGGATATCCGTTTTTAACTAATGATGCTTTAACCACACAGCATTGCAAACAAGCAACTATTGAATATTTAGGAAAAGAAAATGTTGAAGACTTGCCATTAAGAATGACGGCAGAAGATTTTGCATACATCACACAGCAAGTGCCAAGTTGTTTTTATCGTTTAGGAACTGGTAATACATCAAAAGGAATTACTTCAGGTGTCCATACTTCTACTTTTGATATTGATGAAAAAGCGTTAGAAATTTCCTGCGGCTTAATGGCTTGGATGGTTTTAAAATAAAAATTACCTCAACCTTTTATACTTTTGATATAGGTATGCGCTTCCTAAACAAATTGCAAAAAAGCCCAATAGTTTAGCTACTTGAGGAAATATTTCCTTGAACCCGAAGTTTCGTATAAAAATCCCATAAAACGCCTCTAATCCCCAATTAAGTGGAGAGATGACTGCAATTTTTTTCATCACATCGGGCATTACAAATGTGGGCACCCAAATACCACCTATAGCCGCTAACATAATAATAAACACTGATCCAAATAAAGACGCCTGATCATGAGACGTTGCGATAGTGCCAACCAATAATCCAAATCCTGTAGCAGCAAGGCCTGCGGAAATTGCCACTAAAAATAAAACAGGTAAATTATTTCCAATATTTAGCTGAGGCATACCCAACATCGGTAAAAGAAAAACGCCTACGCATAACATTAATGAAAATTGAATTAAACTCACCGCAACATAGGTTAACATCTTGCCCAAAATTACAATCATATAAGAGCCCGGCATCGTTAATAATCTAAAAGCACTACCATCATCTCTTTCTCGGATAATATTTCCAGCTAAAGGAATACAAATAAAAAACATAGCGAATAATGTCCATGCCGGCACATTATGCTGAACTGAATTTGGAATAATAGTAGAGTTATTATAAGAGGCGTATTCTTCTTTTAAATTAACGATAGGTGTTATCTCTAATTTTGAAGGTGTTGCCAAAGGAAAACTTTCCTTCATTTTATCATTTAAAGAATTGACCATACTTTGCATTTCTATCTGCGATACAATACGTTCAATAGAATTACTGATGGTTGTTTTAAATGATTTTTTTGTAATCGGATCAAAATATAACTGAATATTTAATTTAGTGGTATCTCTCTGCTCCTTAATAGACGTGGAATCTCCACTAAAACTTCCTAATAATTTGGCAATTCTTGCAGATGTTTTTTCTCTTAACTGTTTACTGGCATTTTCAGGAATTATAATGCCAATAAAAAATTGTCCGGTAGCAATTTGTTTTTTAGTCTCTTCATCACTCAATTGTTTTTTTGTGATTACAAAAAATTTAGAATTAATTAAAGACTTCTCTAATGTTTGAGATAAAGAATCATGATCTCTATCTACAATTAATAAAGGAACAGAAGCTTCGTTAACCGACCGGAAAGTTGTATCCTGAATTAAAGTAATGATTAAAATTAAAATAGTAGGCATTATAAACGTAATAATCAATCCGGCTCTGTCACGAATTAAGACTTTATATTCTTTATATATGCTGTATAGTAATTTCATTTCTGCTTTTGCCACATTACACAAAGTATAAGTGCCATTATTTATCTCTAAATTTTTCGCCTGTAATTTTTAAATAAACCTCTTCGATGCTTTTACAGTTATTGTCAATTATTAATTGATTGGTTTCGCCTTGTGTAATTAATTTACCGTCATCAATAATAGCAATGTGACTACAAAAATCTTCTGCTTCTTCTAAATGATGCGACGTATACAAAATCGTCATCCCATTTTTTTTATTCAAGTCTTTTAAATGTTCGATAATAGCTTGTTTTGATTGCACATCTACCCCAACAGTTGGTTCATCTAAAATTAATAATTGAGGATTGTGTAATAAGCCTGCAATTAAATTTACTCGACGTTTCATCCCACCGGAATATGATACAATTTTTTGGTGCATATTTTCTTCCAGACCAAGTATTCTTAAATTTTCTTTTATTTTTTCTTTTAAAGAACCTCCGCTCAATCCATACATGTGGCCTAAAAACATTAAGTTTTCCCAAGCCGTTAGTTTTGGGTACAATGCAATTTCCTGAGGAACAACACCAATAACTTGTTTACACTCTTTACTATGTGTTTTATGTGTTTGTCCGTTAATATATATTTCTCCGCTACTCGTTGGAAACAAGCCGCACAACATACTTATAAATGTTGTTTTTCCGGCTCCGTTTGGCCCTAATAGTCCAAAAACATCTCCTTTGTTGATGGTTAACGATAAATCGTTAACTGCAACCCTTGATGCATCTTTGTACTTTTTAGATACATGTTGTATGTTAACCAAAATGCTCATTTATGTTTTTCTTATAAAATGATTGCTCATTTCACAAGTAAGTTCTCGTATTTGTTTATATACATTAAACACTGATTTAAGGTTTTTGTTTAAGGTTTATAAAAATATCTTGATATTATTACACATAAAAAAGGCTTCCATATGGAAGCCTTTTCATTCTGTTATTTTAATGTTTATTTACCTTGTGGGCTTTTAAAGAAATCTATTTGTTTTTTATTATTAGGATCTAAATCTTTAATAATAGTAAAAAATTCTTTAGCCTTAGCATTATCTTTTACAGTTAAATAATAATATCCTAAATACTCACAAGCTTCAATCACATTTGCTTTTGACCCCACTCTTTCTTCAGGTTTAACTAGTTCTAAAGCCTTTTCATAATGAGGTTTTGCTAACCATTTTTCGTTTTTAGGATCTTGTTGAACATTTGCTTTACCTCTCCAAAAATATGCTGTAGCAAAAGTTGGAATAGATTGAGTTACTTTAGAAAAACAAGTATCAGATTTTACAAAATCTTTTGGGCCAAAATAGTAAGCGCGTCCCATTTCAAAATAATCCTGCCCGGTTAAGTTTTTAGGATCTCCGGCCATTTTCTTTTCGTATGTTTCAATTGCTTTATTATACTTTTTAGATTTCATGTATGCTTTAGCAACTTCATTTGTAATATCTCCAGCTAATTTAGGATCTATTTGAGCTGCTTTTTCCATTTCAATAATACCCAAACTGTCTTTTCCTAATTTAGACAATAAAACTCCCTTGTATTTATAATCAGTACCTACATATTTAAAGTTAGCTACTTTAGAAGATTTCTCGAAAAATTTGTTGATTGCATTTAATCCTTTTCTATAGGCTGATGTATCTTGTTTTCCTGGTAACTCAGCATATGAGTAACCTAAATACCTTTCTAAATATAAACTCGTATTTCCGTTTTTTTGTAAGTTTTCAATTTCAGAAATTGCCTCAGCATATTGCTTGTTATTAAATACAAAAGCTGCATAACGTTCGCGTGCTTCGTCAGAATTATTTAATTCTAAATATTTCTTATAACTCTCAACTGCATTTGCTTTTTGACCTGCTAAGTGATATAATTCTGCTTTTTCTCTATAAGCCGGAGCATACGTAGGATCTAGTTCCTGAGCTTTCTTATATAAATCTAACGCTAACTGGTAATTACGTCCGCGTTGGTATAACTTACCGGCACGTAAAATACCTTTAGGAGATTTTGGATTTAATTCCGAAAATTTATCATATTGCTTAATTGCCGGACCTCCTTCAGTTGGATTTTTTTCTAATAGGGCATCTCCCATTAATAAATAATTATCTGCATTTTTAGGTTCAATTTTAATAGCCGCATTTAATAAAGTAATGGCTTCATCTAAACTTTTGTTCTCTGCGTTGATGTATGCTTCTGCTGTTTTACGCATTACTTCTGTGTTTTTATTAGCACCTAAAGTAGCGGCTTTAAAAAAGTTAGTTTTTGCATCAGCTGAATTTCCTTTGTACCATAATACTTTACCTAATCCAACATAATTTAAAGGATATGTTGCATTTAATTCAGCTCCTTTTTGGTAATATATATTGGCAGAGTCTAAATCTCCATTTTTAAAGAAGTTTTCTCCGTAATAAAAGTAGTTTTCTCCTTTATTTGCTTCTTTAGCAATTAATGATCTAAAATCGATAGCAGCAGCTTGATAACGTTCGTTATCAGATTTAGTAATGGCATCTTGTAATGTTTGTGCAAACGAAATACTTGATGTGATTATCCCTGCGCTTAGTAAAATTAATTTAGTTTTCATATTCATTATTTGTAAGTATAAAAATACTGTATTTAAAAGTCAATTTACCTGCCAAGCTTTGAACTACGGCAAAAATGAGCTCAAATTTAACATTATTTTAGGGTTTGAAAAATGTAATTTAATGTTAAGTTATTTTAAAGGTGTCATATCGACCTCTATTAATCGTTCTTCTTGTCTATTTGGAGGTAAACCTTGTTTTAAAAACATTAATTGTCCTTTTTCTCCTGCAATAAAGGTTTCAATTCCTTTTCCTAAACTAAATTCGGCCGAACGACGGATAATGCATATTGTTCGGCACAAAGGATAATCTTTTGTCGCAATATTGGATTGATCGGGCATATAAGCCGTTTCATTATTCTTTTTAGAGACTGCTAATATTTTTACTGATTTTAAAAATTCTTTTGTAGTGTTATCGTCTTTGTCGCTTAACCAAGCATAATCGCAAACACCAATGGCTAATGAATTGGATGAAATGACTTTCATTAATTCTGGAGTATTATTTAACGCTTTACAGTTTTTACCAAACCCTTGAGTTGGTATCAAAGAATCTTTTAATTGGCGCGTACTTCCTGAATTTGGATTATCAAAAACTATATTAATATGTTGGCCTTTTATAAAGGCACTATCGTTTCCTTTTAATAATTCAATTAATTCAGGAATAGAAATAGTTGAATCTGCAAAATCTTTACTCACTACAAAAGCTATAGCATCTCCCGCAACAGTTGAGGTTTGAGGAATAATGTTTTTTGATTTGAATTGTTGCATTTCTTTTTCAGTTAAAGGGCGAGAAATGGCAATCACTTTAGAACTATCATTATATAAGGCTTCAATACATTCCCTTTCGTTAGAGGAACGTAAGGTAATATCTGCATTATTGTAGGTTGATTTGAATGTAAAAATTTGATTATTGATGTGAAGTGTTAATCCTTCATCAAAAAATAAATTTACTTTACCAGAAGTAGGTGTGTCTTTTTTACGGTTGTCCTCGTTGAGTCCGCAAGAAAATAAAAAGAAAGAAAAAATAATTAGTGCAAAAATTGATTTCATGTTTAGTAATCTGTTTGTCAAATATACAGATTTAACTAAATTAAGAATTTATGACTTTATAATTGGTTATGTATTGGCAATAAGTGGTTGAGAAGAATTAACTCAATAATCGAATCGATTTTTTTAGTGCCTCTATAAATACATCAATTTCTTCGAAGGTATTATAAAAAGCAAAGGATGCTCTGATGGTTCCTGGGATATTATAAAATTGCCATAATGGTTGTGTACAGTGATGTCCGCTACGAATAGCAACACCATATTTATCTAATAAAGTGCCAATATCAAAAGGATGTATAGTGCCTACATTAAATGAAATAACAGACGTTTTGTGTTTGGCATTACCATAAATCATTAAGCCTTCAATTTCTTTTAATTGTTTGGATGCATGCTGCAATAAATCGTCTTCGTGTTTTTGAATATTTTCAAAACCAATGTTTGTAACATATTTTATAGCTGCTGCTAAACCAATGCCTCCTTCTATGTGAGGTGTTCCTGCTTCAAATTTTAATGGAGCATCTGCAAATTCCGTTTTTTGTAAAGTGACTGTTTTAATAGTTCCACCGCCCGTTTGGTATGGACCAAATTTTTGCAGCCAGTCTTCCTTAGCATATAAAATGCCCACACCAGTTGGGCCAAATAATTTATGCCCACTAAACACATAAAAATCGCAATCTAAATCTTGAACATCCGGTTTTAGATGAGGGACCGCCTGCGCGCCATCAATTAATACAGCTGCAGTTGATAGCGAACGAATGGTTGCAATCATTTCTTTCACCGGATTAATTGTACCGAGTGTATTAGAAATATGCGTAAAGGCAACAAGTTTTGTTTTTGCAGTAATTAATTTTGGAAGTTCTTCCAAGACTAGTTCTCCCGCTTGGTTTATAGGAATGTATTTTAAAACCGCTTTTTTTTTCTCGCACAATAACTGCCACGGAACAATATTACTGTGGTGTTCCATTTGAGTAATAATGATTTCATCGCCTTCAGTAATTGCCAAATTTCCAAAACAATGTGCCACTAAATTAATAGACT
The DNA here is from genome assembly GCA_016787365.1 of Bacteroidia bacterium. Lineage (GTDB taxonomy): Bacteria > Bacteroidota > Bacteroidia > B-17B0 > Aurantibacillaceae > UBA4416. The sequence continues at coordinate 2,072 of JAEUTR010000063.1, read as the reverse complement.
CCGTAGTGCCTTTCGTGAAAATAATTTCACTCGCATGTTTTGCGTTGAGGTGTAATTGTATGGTTTTTCGGGCCTCTTCGTAAGCAATAGTAATTTCTCTGCTTAATGCATGAACGCCACGATGGATGTTTGAATTTTGGTAAGCATAATAGTGAGAGATAGCATCAATCACCGATTGTGGTTTTTGTGCCGTGGCTCCATTATCAAAATACACTAATGGTTTTCCGTTTACAGTTCTTGAAAGAATCGGAAAGTCTTTGCGTATTTTTTTGATGTCAAACATAGTTGTGTTTATTTACTTTCGCTTCTCGACTACGCTCGAAGTGACAATATATTATAATGCTTTTTCGAACAAATGTAAAACTCTTTCTTGAAGAGAAGGAATTTCAATTTTGTCAATTAATTCTTGAGCAAAGGCTTGCAATAATAATTTACGAGCACTTTCTTCTCCAATACCACGAGCTTTTAAATAAAACAAAGCCTCTGTGTCTATTTTACCAGTTGATGTTCCATGTGAACACTTTACATCATCTGTATAAATTTCTAATTGAGGTTTTGTATTAATCGTCGCATCATCACTCATCAAAATATTTTTACTGCTTTGATACGCATTTGTTTTTTGCGCGTCTTTGCGAACAAATATTTTTCCGTTAAATGTTCCTGCAGATTTATCTTTGGCTATGCCTTTGTATAACTCATTACTTTCGCAATGTGGCATCTGATGATCAATTAACGTATGATTATCAATTTGCTGAGTGCCATTAGAAATAAACAAACCATTTAAATGCGCTTCGCAATTAGAATCTGCTAACACCACATTGTGATTGTTACGTACTAATTCTCCACTCAAAGTCATGGTTGTGTTTGAATAATTAGAATACTTATTAATCTTTACTTGGTTTGTATTAACCGAATAAGACAAAGCGCCTTCGTTTTGAAATGTATGACAAGTTAATTTTGCATTCTCACCAACAAATTTTTCGCTTACAAAATTTGAGAACACTTTTGCGGAACCAATATTATAAAAGCTCTCCACTAATGTTGTTTGCGCATTAGCTTGAATATTAATAAAACTGCGCGTATTGGTTACAAAATTAGCATTACCACTATTCACATAAATAACATGAAGCGGCATGGGAATAATATTGTTTTTATCTACTTGTAAAAATAATCCGTTTGCGGAAAAAGCTGTGTTTAAAGCTATTAATGCATCAGTATCAGATTTTGCCTGAGATGATAATAAGTCTTTTTCGGAAGAAGATAATTCGTTTAAGGATTTAACGGTTAATCCTTTCACTATCATTTTCTCGCTTAAATCTTCATTATAAATACCATTAACCACCACTAAATTAATCGCCTCATCAATTTTAAGAGGAGCAATGTCAGCGTTAGTTAATTCATTAAATGCTTGTTCAACTGTTTTAAATTCTTTACGAAGAACTGCTTCTATATTACAGTATTTATAGTCTTCGTTCTTATTATTGGGAATACCTTTATCTTCTAAATATCTGATGGCAGAAATAATTTCTGCGTCAGGCATAAATGCAACCTTTGAAGACTTACTTTGAAGTTGGTCTAACAATGTTTGGGTAACTGCACTTTTATTATCTGCTACTAACGACATATTAATCTGCTATTTCAAATTCTTTTTTAATTTCATCATATCCTTTAGCTTCTAATTCTAAGGCTAATTCTTTTCCTCCGCTTTTTACAATGCGGCCTTTGTAAAGGATATGTACAAAATCAGGAACGATATAATCCAACAAACGCTGATAGTGAGTAATTAAAATAGTAGCGTTATCTTTTGATTTTAATTTGTTTACACCACTTGCTACAATGCGCAATGCATCAATGTCTAATCCGCTATCCGTTTCATCTAAGATGGCTAATTTAGGATTCAACATCGCCATTTGAAAAATCTCATTACGTTTTTTCTCACCGCCACTAAATCCTTCGTTTACGCTACGACTTGCCAACTTAGCATCTAACTCTACTAATTTTGATTTCTCTTTTACTAAAGCTAAGAAATCTTTCGCCGCCATTTCTTCTTGTCCGTGGTAAGCACGAATTTC